>JABMQX010000218.1 GCA_013203085.1 bacterium
CCCTTTCGGGAATCTTTACGGCCTCCCTCTCTGGCTGGATAAGAGGCTGACCGGGTGCGAACACGTCGTTTTCAACGCGGGCACGCATACCGACACCGTCAAAATCAGCTTTGCGGACTTTGAGAAACTGGCTTCCCCGCAGGTCGGCGAGTTTGCTGTGATGGCGTGAAGCTCTGGAAAAATCCTCGGTCGGTTTTTTGCGGCGTCTCGGTGGAAAACGCCGGTTGCGAAAACACTTTTTCCGGGCACTCTTTTTTCTGTGATGTGGCCGGGGTCCGCCGGACCGAGCACAGCAACCGATTGTCTCGCTTTAGCACGAGGAGATACCCCGTACATTAAAGTCAGTCATGGACAATATTGACATAAAGATACTGGAATTCATCCAGGAAGGTTTTCCTCTGGCATCGCGGCCTTACGCAGCCATAGGCGAGGAAGTGGGGTGCTCGGAGCAGGAAGCCTTTCGGAGGGTGATCTCCATGAAAAAGGCGGGTGTCATCCGGAGAATCGGTGCCAATTTCGATTCGCGGAAGCTGGGATATGTCAGCACCCTGGTCGGGATGCGAGTGCCCGAAAAGGACCTCGAACGCGTGGCGGCTCTCGTCAACTGCTATCCGCAGGTGACCCACAACTACCAGCGGGAAGATACCTTCAATCTCTGGTTCACTCTCGTCGCACAATCCAGGAAGGAACTGGAGCAAATCGTCGAGGAGATTAGAATGGCGGCGCCGGAAGCGGAGCTCCTTGATTTGCCGGCGAAGAGGGTTCTCAAGCTGAGAGTTCGTTTCGACCCGAGCGCGGAGTGAAATCGAAACGGACATTCGGAAGGAAAACGAGAATACCCTGCGGACTTCGACGAGTGGCAGTGCCTTTTGCGCAGATTTACACATCCCCAAAGTTGGGGAATTTTCCCCTTTTTGGGGTGGATGCTTCGGATTGCCCGGCGTCTCCGTTTTTCCTTTGCGATATGCAGGAATTGCAGTGCACAGGGTATACCGCTGTGGCTAAGGAAATCGAGTGTCTGTTGGCATGTATCCTGCTAACCACCGTTGCGTAGGGCATCTGTGTGCGTCTCTAAGAGTCTCTGGGCGCGTCTCGAAATCGCGTCCTTGAAACTAAACGCTTAGCTGTTTTCACTTTGAATAATGACTTTGTCGTCGCTTGATAAAAGGATAATCTCAGCCCTCGCCGGTGACCTTCCGGAAGACTTCGCTCCATTTGAAGAAATTGCAGCTCGCCTGGGAGTCTCGGAGGAGAAGGTTCTCAGTACGCTACAGCGGTTCCGGCGCTCCGGGGTCCTCCGGAGGTTTGGCGCGACGGTTAACCAGAGGAAGGTCGGTTTCCGCGCCAACGCTATGGCCGTCTGGCGAGTTCCCGAAGAGAGGGTTGAAGAGGCGGCGAAAGAAATTGCCTCCTGTCCGGCGGTGAGTCATTGTTATGAGAGAGAGTCGCGCCCCATGTGGCAGTACAATCTATATGCAATGGTTCACGCCAAAACGAGACAGCAGTGCGAAAAGCTCGCGGCAGACATCAGCCGCACTATACGAACCAAAGACAAAAGGCTTTTGTTCAGTGTTCGAGAATTCAAAAAGGTCAGTCCCGTGTATTTCAGCTCACGTTCACCTGGGTGAATGGGGGTATGCATGAACGAGAAGACAATCCAACGTACCGAGAAAATATTGGTTGTTGACGACGAGTTGTGTAAGAGGGAAACCCTTGCCGAACTCGCCGGGGCCCTCGGCTTCACCGTCAACGCCTTCTCCGATTGGATATCCGCCCTTCTGGAGCTACGGAGGACGCGTTACGATCTGCTCATTTGCAACCTTTTCCTCAACGGGGTAAGCGGAATTGACATCTTGAGGGAGGTCAAGGCGTTGTCTCCGAGCACCGCCGTCATCATCGCGACATCGAGCGCTTCGATTGAGAACGCCATCGAGTGCATACGGGAGGGAGCCTACGATTATCTGGTCACACCCTTCACGGTGGGCACTCTCGAGGTTTCCATCAATAGGTCCCTGGAACACAGGAGGCTATTGAAAGAATCCCAGGAGAAGGAACTCTATAAGAAACTCGCGACGCAGGACGGATTGACGAAGGTCAACAATTATACATTCTTCCGCCAATTCCTCGGATTGGAGCTCGAAAAGTGCCTGAGATACGATTACCCCGTTACCCTGTTGATGATTGACGTGGATGACCTGAAATCCTATAATGACAATCAAGGTCATATGGAGGGGAATCGTGCCCTGAAGAAGATCGGGGAGATTCTAAAGGGATTTGTTCGTAAGGCTGACGTCGCGGCCAGGTACGGGGGAGATGAGTTCGCCGTCATCTTCTCTCACACTACCAAAGAGAAGGGAGCGGCCGTTGGGGAAAGATTGCGACGCCTCGTGCAAGAAACTGATTTTAAGGGTGAGAGAACCTTGCCCGGAAAGAATATGACAATAAGCATCGGCGTGGCGGCCTGCCCGGAGGACGCCGTAAGTCCGGAAGAATTGATCAGCCGTGCCGACCAGGCCTTGTACGAGGCGAAGAGCAAAGGGAAAAACGATGTCTCCGTGTACAGGCAAGACGCAAAGAACTCGGCCGAGGGCAGTTCGTGAGAGGACGGAGTTATCTTCACGGGCCCTTTGCGGCGGGAACGGGCGCCACTTCCATCACTGACAACTTGATCGAGACGCGGCCCGCGAGGCGGCAGAAAATGATTTGAGGAAAACTATCTTGTGAAATCGTTAAAGCGAGAGAAGATACTAATCGTTGACGACTCCGCTTCGGTCCGAGGATTCCTTGAGGACCTTCTGAAGGAGGAGGGTTACCGGAGAACCTCCATGCCGGATAGCGAATCGGCTCTCGACTTCCTTCGATCCAACGTCGTGGACCTTATGCTCTGTGACATCAAGATGCCGGGGCTCAGCGGAATTGAACTCCTCAAGCAGGTCAGGGCGCTATACCCTGACTTGCTTGTTATTATGATGACGGGGTATGCTTCCCTGGACTCCGCCAGGGAAGCGATTCTGGCCGGTGCAGCGGATTATATCTTCAAGCCCTTTCGGAACGAGGAGATTCTTCTTTCCATCGGCAGCGCCCTCGAAAAAATCCGCATCATGCGAGAGAACGTTCGCCTGAAGGAGACAGTTTTCCTGTTCAATGTTAGCGAGGCGATTGCCTCCGCTGTCAACACGGAATCGCTCCACAACGTCATTCTGATGTCAGCCCTCTCCCAGACCCGGTCAACCCGTGCAGTGCTGTGCGCTTTTGACGATTCCAAACGGGTCTTGAGCGTTCGGGCAGTTCTGGGCGCCGAGTTAGCCCGGTCCCTCCGTCCCAACTACGCGGGCTATCCGGCGGTTGATTTCATCATGCAGAACCGCAAGCCCCTCCTTCTTTGCAGGGGCAAAGATCATCCATTGGCGGGCGAGGTGGATCTCCTCGAATACAAAGCCTCCATCTTTCCGGAGATTTTCCCCTTCGAGAAGGAGATGGTCCTTTTTCCTTTGAAGATTCAGGATACACCCCTCGGCCTGATATTGATTTCGAAGAGGGCCGCAGAAGAACAATTCACGTTGAGCGACATACAGGTTCTGTCCATCATTGCGAACGAAGCCTCCGTAGCGCTGCACAGTTCCGGGCTGATGAAGGACCTCGAGAGAGGCTATCTCAATACGCTCCTCTCCCTCAACCTTGTCCTGGAAGCCAAGCATCCGTACACAAGGGGACATACCCAGAGGGTGACGCGGTACAGTCTGATGATAGGCAAGACCTTGAACCTCCCGGATGCAGATATGAGGACTATCCGCGACGGCGCCACCCTCCACGATATTGGCAAGGTCGGTGTCAGCGAGACCATCCTCAATAAAAAGGAGAAGTTGACCGACGAGGAGATGCAGCAGGTCAGAAGGCATCCAATTACCGGCGATGAGATTATCAGCCCAATCTCATTCCTCGCTCATACACGTCCCATCATTCGCCACCACCAC
Source organism: bacterium (assembly GCA_013203085.1). Lineage (GTDB taxonomy): Bacteria > Auribacterota > JABMQX01 > JABMQX01 > JABMQX01 > JABMQX01. Next base: position 3,975 of record JABMQX010000218.1, read on the forward strand.
GAGAGAATCGACGGGAAAGGATGGCCCGACGGCGTGGACGGGAGAAACCTTCCCGCGGTCGTGCGGCTTGTTTCCGTCACGGATGCTTTCGACGCTATGACCTCCATGCGTGCTTACCGCAAACCCCTCAGCTTCGACCGCATTTGCGAGGAAATGATTCAGAATTCCGGTACGCAGTTCGACGGAGATGTTGTGGAAGTCCTCCTGAGACTCATTCGAGAGGGCAGGGTGGAAAAGCTTGGCCAAACGGCATAGCCATCTCTGGGAAAAGTCCCTCAAGTATATCCCCGGCGGTGTCAACAGCCCCGTCAGGGCCTTCCGAAAAGTCGGCGGCACCCCCATCTTCATTGATCGCGCATGCGGTTGTCGTTTGCACGATTGCGAGGGAAAAGAATACATTGATTACGTTCTGTCGTGGGGACCCCTGATTCTCGGCCACGCCCATCCTCACGTCATATCTGCAATCAAGACCGCCTGCCAGAACGGAACATCTTTCGGCGCGCCGACGGAGAGGGAAGCCCTTTTCGCCCAGATGATCGCGGAGGCCGTTCCCTCGATTGAGAAGGTTCGCCTCGTCAGCTCCGGCACCGAAGCAACCATGACAGCCATCCGCCTGGCGAGAGGATTCTCAGGGAAGGATGACATCATCAAGTTTGAGGGGTGTTACCACGGCCATTCCGACAGCCTCCTCGTGAAAGCCGGCTCCGGGGCCGCAACACTCGGCGTTCCCGATAGCGCAGGTGTGCCGGAAGATTTTGCCCGCCACACGATCGCTCTTCCTTATAATGATATCGAAACTTTTGTCCGGGCGGTCGAGCACAACCACGAGACAGTGGCTTGCGTGATTGTCGAGCCGGTCGCGGCGAATATGGGCGTGGTGCCGCCCAAGGGGGATTTCCTCCGGACATTGCGAGATTATTGCACCCGATATGACATCATTCTGATTTTCGACGAGGTGATAACCGGTTTCCGCCTCGCCTTAGGCGGAGCGCAGGAACTTTACGGAATCATCCCCGACCTGACAACCCTCGGAAAAATCATCGGCGGTGGTATGCCCATTGGCGCCCTCGGCGGAAAAGCCGTAATCATGGACACCCTTGCTCCCGACGGCAACGTGTATCAGGCGGGGACGCTGTCCGGGAATCCGGTCGCGGTCGCAGCGGGAATCGCTACGTTGAAGGTTCTTTTGGAAGAGAACCCCTATCAGGAACTCGACCGCCTCACCCGGATGCTCGCCGATGGCTTTCGGCGTATTACGCAGAAACTTTCCATACAGTCCTGTATCACACAAGTCGGTTCTATGATGTCTCTCTTTTTCTCGAACGAGACCGTGCGCGATTTCCAGGCAGTCCTTCGAGCGGATTCGGAAAGATACCGGAATTACTTTCACGGCATGTTGAGCAGAGGAATCTACCTCGCTCCTTCCCCGTACGAGGCAACCTTTCTTTCGACGGCCCACACCGAAGGGGATATTCAACGAACCCTGGAGGCTGCGGAGGAATCTCTGAGGCAGATATGACCTTGCCCCTCTTTTCGCACGCAATCAACGAAGGCCGTGTTCGCCTCCATACCCACGGGCCGATCCCGTACATCACTTTCTCCGCCTTTGATTCATACCCTGAGCTTTGCGCCCTGACCACTCTCCGGAACGACAATTGGCTCGCCTACACGACAACCACAGACATCCTTACAGCAGCCGGCCCCTTCGTGGCGCACGTGCTGGGGATTCCCTTTCAGAACCTCATCGCTGGGAAACAGGTTCACGGGACCAACATCTTTTCTTTCCCGAAGAACCTCCTCACCGCATCGCCGGTGGCAAAACCGCAGGTAATCCCCTCGACCGACGGTCTTCTCACCAATGCTTTCCGGATGGCTCTCATCGTCGTAACCGCCGATTGCCTCCCCGTCTTTCTTTACGACCCGAAGAGATCTGTCATCGGACTGCTGCACTGCGGGCGAGCGGGGACATTCGACGACATAATCGGGGTCGGAGTTCAAAGGATGAGGGAAGATTTCGCCAGCGACCCAGCGGACTGTACGGCGGTGATAGGCCCATCCGTCGGGCCTTGCTGCTATGATATTGACCTCTGGGGAGCGAACGAGCACCGGCTGAAGGAACTCGGCGTTTCCCAGGTCTTCAATTGCCGCGTCTGCTCGAAGTGTAATAACGACCTCTTTTATTCCTACCGCGCGGAAAAAGAACGAGCCGGAAGAATGGTTTCCGCAATCGCCTTGAAGTGATAGAATAGTTCATCGGTGAGCTGACTTGACGGTATGCTTAGTGGATCGTAAGAAGGATGGCGACCAAAATTGCCCGCAACTTAGAGGAAGTCAGGAAAAGGATTGCGGAGGCAGCGGCGTCTGTCGGCCGCTCAGCGGCAGACGTGACGCTCATTGCCGTGACCAAAACTCGCAGCCCCGAGGAAATCGCCGAGGCGGTGGCGACAGGACTGAGAGTCTTCGGCGAGAATCGTGTCCAGGAGGCGAAATCCAAATACCGCCTTCTTCCAGACGACCTCTCCTGGCACATGATAGGACATCTTCAGAGAAACAAGGCGAAAGACGCCGTCGCAATCTTCGACTGCATTCATTCTCTCGATAGCCTCCGCATCGCGGACGAGGTCGAGAAGAGATGCGCC
>JABMQX010000219.1 GCA_013203085.1 bacterium
CGAGCTGACCGCTTCGATAAACCGTGGTCATGCCAGAAGAGGTGTAATAGACAGGAGTTAATCCCTCTTTTTCCGATCTGGCGTTGCACCACTTCACCGCGTCGTACCAGTTAATGGTGTGAACGGGGTGGTCTGCCCCTTTGCCCCAACCGGGGTTATCAAAAGAGTATCCGACGTCCACTGTTTCGTTCCAGATATACACGTCGTCCCACACGGCCTTTGTCACGTGGTATTTGTCCATGTAGAAAGCGTCTACGTCAACGGCATGCAGCGGAACGTCGTCAGTTTCCCCCTCGTCGTAGTTGTCCCCCATCTGAAAGGAGCCGGCGGGAATGTGACGCATACCCGGCGGAGAAGCGCTGTTGTCCACCACGTTGACGGCCCGCGTCCTCTCCACGGCCGGATTGCCACCGGAATCGGCGACGCTGTAGCGGAGCGTGTAGGTGCCCGGTACCGTGCGATCCACGGATCCGGTGACCACGACCCATTCCGTGATATCGCCGTCAATATCGTCCGTTGCCGAAAAACCGGGCTCGGTATATGGCGTGCCAAGTTCCAGGGCCACGGGATTGTCGCCCAGCAGGGTGATTACGGGTGGATTAGGATCAGGAACGCGGGCGACCCGGTAGAAGATGGTGTGAGTGGCTTGGGCACACGCCGGCCGGCTCCACACGCCTCCTGCTGTACCGGCATAGAGGATTTTGGACTGGCCTTCAGTTAAGGCAAGGTCGCTAATGGTCACATTTCCCAAACCGTCCATGAAAGGAAGCCAGGTGTTTCCTCCATCCTCAGAAACGAATACCCCTCCCGCGGTGCCTGCGTAGACGATCCCAGGACTCGTGGACCTGTCAATGGCTAAAGCAGTAATGTCATCGGTCGGCAAACCGGTCAACTTGGCCCAATTGCTCCCATCAAGGCCGTCGCATTTCCGCAGTCCCTCACTTGTGGCTGCATAGACGTGCGAGTTGGAATCAACTTCTATATCTCGCACCTCCCAAACCCATTCTCCACCGGGGCTGAAGTCTTGCCAGGTGCTGCCGGCGTCGGTTGACTGGAAAACATACCCCCACCGAGCGGTTCCGAAGTAAACAATGTCAGGATCATGAGGATGAGCGGCCAGCGTATTGGCCCAAAAACCATACGTTCGCTCCCATGTTTGTCCGCCGTCAGTGGTTTTATGCACCCCGCCGGGGTGGTTCTCCCCACCAAAGCCTGCCAGTGCGACGAGGATGGTATTGGAATCACGAGGGTGCACATAGATGTCAGAGACCCCAAAGTCATGATATCCCCATGCAGTGAACATGTTTCCGAGGCGCGCCCAGCTTTGCCCTCCCTCTGTGCCTTTCCGAATTGCAAAGACAATGTTGGCCGGCCACTCGCGATAGGCGGCACCGGCATACATGGTGGGAGGCTCCTGAGGGTCAATTGTAACCGCTCCCAGATCAGTGGGCGAATTATCCACATAATCCCATGAGGCGCCCCCGTTGGTGGTTTTAGCCAGGTGCTCCCCATCTATTGCTGCGAACACGGTGTCTGGGGAGGTGGGATCAACGGCTAAGTCGTTTATGTAGACGCTATCAGGCCCGCCGCTGGTCCAGGGCGCGGTTGGCGAGCCAGCCCCTGCATTACGCAGGAGGCTGCCGCGGAACATCGGAACATTCACGGTCATGGTGGTGTCCGATGCCACAATCCCCGTAATTGATTCCCACGAATCATTCCAGGGCCCTCCTAATGAACATGTCCACTCAACGTCGTACTCGCCCCCGATGACTGCGTTGGTCCAGGTCAGTTCGCCGTTTGGCTTGAAGGATGTGATGACAGGGCCTTGGCCCCGTGCGGCGACCGCTGCAATGCAGCTTGCCACCAAGGATGTAATAATCCATTTTGCTCTCATAGTTATTCCCCCTATTTGTTGTCCTTTCCCCAGCCTAACTGCGATTGGAGGATCTAACGAAGCTGCCAGACGCCGAAGCTCTTGCAGCACATCATTCTGAGTATCATAAAGTTCCCGTTCACGCAATAACTTTTAGCCAATGCACTTAGGTGCTAAGGCCAGAGGCGGGCGTTTCGGACGGGAAGCCAAATGGCCAGGCCGGGCTTACCGGGAACAGTCGCCCTGGAGGCATCTATATAGTCTGCTTGTGCGATAATTTGGTTGCTGCGCGATGGAGTGAAGACGCCATAGTAACGACCCAGGGCAAGTCAAGGAGCCGGTCCGACACCACACTCCAACGTATTAAGCAGCGCTTCTATCGCCTCCAAGTAGAGTAGGTATGCTGTTATACGCCGCGGCGAATTGGCTGCCGATGTTTTCGCGGACGCTGACTCCTCGGGTTGCACTCCCGGCCTTTTGCCCGTATGGAAAGGATCGGGAGGTCCATTCCTGACTGGCAGTCAGTTGCAGTCGGTGCCATCCAGCGCCTCAGAAACCAGCGCACATGCAGGTAGTCTATCTTCGGCTTTCAGGGGGGAAACTGTTGGAAGAAAACAATCAGATCAGTTCAACATTGTGCCTTAGAGGGAAGTACTCTTACCCGAAGAGACGAGCATTCTAATCGGCAAAATTTGTTTCCGCGCTTTTGTGCAAACCCTACGTTTGTAATCGGCTTCGGTGCCGCTCATTACAAACATGCAAGCGCTGTTTTGGGAATTCATCTCGACCACAACCGCGGAACCTGCCCCGCCGACCTCTACGCTGGATCGTCTGCCTCCCGCTTCTCGAATTCACGCGCCGTACAGTTGACATGTTGGCCGGAACGGGTCTGTAGATATGTTATCTCCGAAATCACTGCTTGCCGGCATAGACTTCTTGCTCATGTCCAAGAAGTTACGTAGTTTGGAATTAGCTATATGCTTGCCCTTCTATAGGAAGCGTGACTGGATTGCGGTTCGCGTTGTGATTTGTCTTACCTGAGGTGCAATTCTCAGTTTTTCAGGAAGACGATCAATCTCCATGGTAGCGATCCCCGCGAACCTCATGCTGCGGACACCGCCGTCGTTGGTGGCAGGGAGCATGGTTCGGTGATCACTTTCGGCGGGACGGGGAAAGAAGAAGCCGGCTGCCTCATCACCATTACAGGTGGCTCATATCACATGGTCTTGCGATTGCTCGCCATTCGATAAAGGCGGGCTATTTTCGTTGGTAAGGAGAATTCTCCGAGGTGGTGACCGTGGGGCGGTATACTCTGCAATCGGCTACGGCTTGAAGTCCTCGGCACGAGGGAGGATCTGAATGCCGTACTCGCCGGTGTTGCCGCCCATTTCCATCATCAGTTTCCAGGCCTTCTCGGCCATGGGTATGCCGGCCTCTACGGCCACCGACAAGCCCGAGGCGTAGCTCCGGTGACGCGGTCCTCCGTAGCTCCGTGAGTTGGCACTGCTGATTGGTCTTGTTGTTTTGGCGTGCTAAACGAGAGCCGAAGCGGAACATTGGCGCCTGTGCGCCTTCTGCCGTGGCGACAGATCTTCTCTTGGGAAAGTATTCTTCGCTCATTGCTGGCGTCCGAGCAATCCCCCGCCGGGGAGAAACATGAGGCCGGAATCTCTCATCACCTGTCCCGGGATGTTGTACCGTTGGGCGAGCTCACCCATCTCGCGAATTCTCTGCAACTGGAGGGTGACGTTGACCCGCATGCCGACCTCCAGCGGGTTGGTCGCTTCATCGAATGCCCTCAACTGTTCATCCAGCCACGTCTTCGACCGGTCATCCGGCATGATGTCCATCGCCTCTACAATGGCGGCGCGAGCTTCCTCTCTTTTCTGTTCGGGTGAAAGTGGGGTTAGGTATTTGCTCTTCATCTCCTCCACGTCCGCGGCGAAAGCTTCCCCGGCCAGCGGGTCCTCGATGTTCCCCGAGAAATTCTTGAGCAGAATGTCCAACCTCCGGGATAGCTCGTCGGGTTCGCCCATTGCTCGCCACGCAGCGCCTTGGTCCCTGAGTGCCTCTCGCTCCCGGCGCTTCCCGACCTGCTCTTCCCCTTGCCGGAACCTCAGAAAC
>JABMQX010000220.1 GCA_013203085.1 bacterium
CAAAACAGTATAGCCCGAGGGATACCGAGCACAGAATCTTTGACCTTTGGCAGAGGGAGGGGCTTTTCCATTCCGATTCCAGCAGAGGGAAGAAACCCTACTGCATAGCCATCCCACCCCCTAACGTTACCGGTATCCTTCACATGGGGCATGCCCTCAACAATACCATTCAGGACATCCTGATTCGCTGGAAAAGGATGTCCGGCTTCAATACGCTCTGGCTCTACGGGACCGATCACGCTGGTATAGCCACTCAAAACGCCGTCGAAAGAAACCTCGCCAAGGAGGGCATATCCAGGGAAGACCTCGGCAGGGAGAAGTTCATCGAGGAAGTGTGGAAATGGAGGGAACGGCACGGAAACACCATCAAGGAACAACTCCAGAAATTGGGCTGCTCTTGTGATTGGCAGCGAGAGCGGTTCACCATGGATGAGGGATTGACGAGAGCGGTTCAAGAGGTCTTTCTCCGGCTCTACAAAAAACGTTGCATCTACCGAGGGAACTACATCGTGAACTGGTGCCCCCGGTGCCAAACAGCTCTCTCCGATGAGGAAGTCACCCGCACCGACCAGGAGGGAAAGCTCTACTACATTAAGTATCCGATCAAAAACAGCGATGACTTCGTGATTGTCGCTACCACTCGACCGGAGACGATGTTGGGCGACGTTGCCGTCGCTCTCAACCCGAAGGATAAGAGGCTCGAGCATCTCAGCGAGAAGGTGGTCGTCCTGCCGATGCTCGGAAGAGAGTTGAATGTCATCGCCGATGAGTTCGTCGATCCACAGTTCGGAACAGGGATCGTCAAGGTCACCCCCGCCCACGATCCCAACGACTTCTTGATGGGACAACGACACAACTTGCCCCCCATCAACGTAATGAACCCTGACGGTGTAATGAATGAGAACGCCGGCCCGTACAAGGGACTCGATAGATTCATCTGTCGCACAAAGCTCCTGGAGGACCTTGACGAGCAAGAACTCCTCGAAAAGGTCGAAAGGCACACCTACGCACTCGGACGATGTTACAGGTGTGACACAATCGTGGAGCCCCGCCTTTCTCTCCAGTGGTTTGTGGAGATGAAACCGCTCGCCGAACCCGCCCTGAAAGCCGTCCTCGACGGGAGGATCAAGTTCCATCCAAAGCGTTGGACAAAAGTGTATATCAACTGGATGGAAAACATCCGCGATTGGTGCATCTCACGACAGATATGGTGGGGGCACAGGCTGCCCATCTGGTATTGTCAGAACTGCCCCGAGATCGTCGCTTCCCGCGACCGCCCCCAATCCTGCCCCAAGTGCTCCGGCACGGACATGGTGCAGGACGAGGACGTTCTGGACACCTGGTTCTCGTCGTGGCTGTGGCCGTTTTCGACCCTGGACTGGCCGGAGGAAAGTGATGATCTCAGGTTCTACTATCCCACCAATGCCCTCGTGACGGCTCAGGAAATCATATTCTTCTGGGTGGCCAAGATGATTATGGCGGGGCTGGAGTTTATGGGAGATATTCCCTTCCGAGACGTTTACATTCACGGCACGGTTAGAGATGACACCGGCACCAAAATGAGCAAATCGCTCGGAAACATCATTGATCCTTTGGAAATCATCGAGGAGTTCGGCGCCGACGCCCTGAGGTATAGCATCATCGCCATCACGTCGCAGGGACAGGACGTTTTTCTGTCCAAAGAGAAATTCGAGATCGGGCGCAACTTCGCCAACAAGATTTGGAACGCATCCCGCTTCGTCCTGTCAAACCTGGAAGAGTGTTCCCGGGAGGCTGACTTCGATACGGATGCCCTTTCCTCCGATGACAATTACATACTCTCGAAACTCAACGATACCATCACTGAAGTGGCCGCAGACCTCAGAAAATGTCGTTTCAACGACGCGGCGTCAGCCATTTACGATTTCTTCTGGCATCACTTCTGCGATCGGTATATCGAGTACGCCAAGGCGAAACTATTCGGCCAAATCCAGGAAGAGAAAGCCCGCACCCAGGACGTCCTCTATTTCGTTCTGAGCAACTCTCTGAAACTTATCCATCCGTTCATGCCCTTCATAACAGAAGCTATTTGGGAACTTCTCCCCCGCGATGATGACCTCCCGCTGATGATCTCCGCGTGGCCGAAACCACTCAGAATATCTCTCGACGGAGAGGTTGCCGAGAATGTCGTGAAGAAGTACGAGCTGATCCGCGCTGGCCGGAACCTCCGCACTGAATACAATATCCCACCCGGCAAGAAGATGAGGTTCATGATCAAACCCTCCGACGAGAAACAAAACGGCTTCTTGATGCAAGAGCGCGAGAACATTGCTCAGATGCTCCGCGCTTCGGAGATAACCTTGGACATGGACCTTCCTCCCACCAGATTGGCCCCTTCCGCCATCACCCCTCTGGGAACGGTGTATCTTTCTCTCGAGGGCGACATTGATGTGGAGGCGGAGGCGGCGCGCTGGCAAAAGCAGTACCAGAAAGTCAACGACGAGCTGGACCGAGTAAAACGCAAGTTGGAAAACCGCGATTTCCTCGAGAAAGCGCCCCCCGAGGTCGTCCAGAAAGAAAAGGACCGTCTTTCAACGTTGACTGCACAGGCTGAGAAGATCAGGAAGAACCTCAGTGTCCTGCAATAGAAAACCTCTCCCGGACAGGTTATGCGACACGAATCTCCGATTTCAAAAGCGACGTCGCCCGAGGCACCGGCAGAAACCTTCGCTTCCACCCGAGTGCTTCCGTTATCGGTAGCTGCGGTCTCAGTTCAACGCTGCGAGCGAAATAGGAGAATCGCCCTATGAACAAACTCAATCCTGACATCCTTGCCCGAATCGTCGCGGCCGCCATTGAGGAGGATATTGGAGCAGGAGATATAACGACGAACTCTGTTATCGAGAAGAACCGGCAGGCGAAAGCGGAGATCGTTGTCGAAGAGGATTGCGTCGTCGCCGGAATGCCTGTCGCCCGACTCCTCTATGAAGCGATTGACGAAGAGCTCGACTTTCAGAAGGAGGTCGAAGACGGGAAGGAAGTCCAAAAGGGAACAGTCATTGCGAGATTGTACGGCTCTGCACGGACCATTCTGACCGGTGAGCGAATCGCGTTGAATTTCCTGCAGATGCTTTCCGGCATCGCCACGTTGACATCCCAGTTCGCGGCCAGAACAAGGCAGTTCGGGACAAAAATCTTGGACACCCGAAAAACCACTCCCGGGTTGCGGTATCTCGAGAAATACGCCGTGAGAGTCGGCGGCGGCTCAAACCACAGAATGGGTCTCTACGACATGTTCCTCATAAAGGACAATCACCTCCGCGCCATCGGTGGCGAAAAAGAGCAGTCAGTCGCCACTTGTATTGAGAGAGCGAGAGAATTCAATCCCAACGTTCAGGTCGAGATTGAAGTAGAGAACCTTCAGGAATTCGAGCAAGCCCTTAAAGCTCAGCCTGACATGATCCTCCTCGACAATATGCCTGTGGCGGAGATCAACGAGGCTGTGAAAATGGCCGGGGGAGAAGTCGTTCTGGAGGCTTCCGGCGGCGTTACCCTCGACACGATCGAGGAGATTGCCCGCACCGGTGTTGATTGCATTTCTATTGGCGCCCTCACAACGGCTGCCAGGGCGACCAATATGAAAATGGAGCTGACTGAATGGGTTTGAACGAGGACTTGGTCTCGCTCTTCCACGAGAACCGTGGCAGGTTTCTATCCGGGGAAGAGCTCGCGGGAAAGCTCGCCGTTTCCAGAACCACAATCTGGAATCACATCCGCGTCCTCAAGAAACTCGGCTATCAATTCACCGCCCACACTCACGTCGGCTACAAGCTGGTTGCTGTTCCTGACAGGCTTCTTCCACAAGAGATCAGCTTCAGGTTGAAAACGCGCTTCCTCGGAAGAATCATCCATTGGCATGACGAAGTGGCGTCCACGAACGACATCGCCCTTGAACTTGCCGCGAAAGGTTCCCCGGAAGGCACTGCCGTCGTCGCCGAGAACCAGAGCAAGGGGCGAGGACGCTTCGGCCGCAACTGGTTCTCTCCACACGGCAAAAACCTCATCCTATCTCTGGTTCTTCGTCCCTCCTTTGCCCCGGGCAGAGTCTCCCAACTCGGCATAACTACCGCTGTTTCGGCTGCTGCATGTTTGCGTGATCTTTTTGAGCTTCCCGCACTGATAAAGTGGCCCAACGACATCTGTATTCGCGGAAAAAAGACTGGCGGCATCTTGACCGAACTGAGCGCAGAGCTCGACCGTATTCATCATGCAGTTGTTGGCATAGGCCTCAACCTCAACATAGAGAAAGAGGAGATTCCCACTAAGCTTCGTCCCCATTGCACCTCCGTTCGGATCGAGACCGGTAAGAAATGCGACAGGATTGAGGTTGCTGCCCGGCTTCTGAACGAACTCGAACAGCGCTACCGCTGCCTTCTGAGAGAAGGATTCTCTCCCATCATTGACGAGTGGATGGACCTTTCGCTGACCCTCGGCCGGCGCATAGAAGCTCTCAGCGAGGGCCGCAAGCTCACAGGGTATCCGACCGGTCTCGACGAGGACGGCGGTCTCCTCATCAGGCTGGACAGCGGCATCACCAAGAAAATATCCGGCGGCGACATAACGATCCTCTCCGTTGCCGGAAAGAATTGACCGCAGCAGCTCTGCCGGCCTTCTTTACAAACAGCGTCGCGCAGGGATCCGCTCTCACCATAATCCACTTGTAAAAAGCGCCTCGCTGCCTTAAGATTCGCCATCATCGCAGGGGGCAACGGACAATGCCCCATCGCAGAAAAGAATAGAGAAGCAATATGAATTTCCTGAAAAGGCTATCGCGAATTCCATACTACATTCTTCTGATAATCGAGTTCATTTTCAAGAAGGTCGTCTTTCGCTGCCACATGTGCGGGCAGTGCGTTTTACAGTTCACCGGCTTCACTTGCCCTATGCGCTGCCCCAAACAACTCCGAGACGGCCCCTGCGGTGGCACAAGGGAAAACTCACATTGCGAGGTTTACCCGGAACGCAAATGTATCTGGGCTTTGGTCTACTCCCGGTCCAGGTTCCTCGGCCGCACGCGAAAGCTTGAAGTAATACAGTTTCCGATAGATTGGCGACTTGAGAACACGTCTGCCTGGATCAACTACTTTTCCGGCAGGGACGGCCAGCGGGAATTCAAGCGTAACCTGAAGCGCAAAGCCTCGCTTCTCCCCTCGGAGCAGTAACAATGAAAGCATCATCGAATCTGGAAAACGTTCTCTCTTCGGGCGCCTTCGCCGTCACCGGAGAGCTCGGGCCCCCAAAAAGCGTTGACGCCGAGCTTGTCAGGAAGAAAGCACGTCTGTTGAAGGGTTTCGTTGATGCCGTGAACATCACCGATAATCAAACAGCAATCGTCAGGGTTTGCAGCATGGCCGCCGCCAGAATTCTTCTCGATGATGGCATCGAGCCGGTGATGCAGATGACCTG
>JABMQX010000221.1 GCA_013203085.1 bacterium
CGAGATAGAAGCCCGCCCACTGGAGAGCAACATCCTCCTCAGCGCCGGCTTCATCTACGACAACCAGCCCTTCTATGATGTGGGCTTTCGTTATCGTGAGCAGATTCGCGAATACAGAGGAATCCGCATCGAGTTTCTTGGACTGCAACGGCTTCACGAAGACAGAATCATCAGGCTGTCCAAGAACGGGGCGATTCGCGAAAGCCTATCGTCTGATTTCTATAGCCGATTTGGCATACCCGTTTACGAGACTATAGATATTAGCCTGGTCACCAACACCGGTGATAAGGTGTACTACGTGGATGCCGAGCGGATGGATGATGAGTTCCTGGAGCGCAACTTCCCTTCGGATTCGGATGGGAATCTCGTCCGCGTTCAGGGCCGTGGCGTAGGTTTCACGCTCGAGGAGGGAACGACGACGGAGGCGGTTGAGCACCTCTGGAACGAGACCCTCTGGAGACATGACGACCCGGCCTATCCGGAGCTGCTGGACGCGGAGATAGACATCCAGGAATGGATCAAGTGGTTTGCCGTCACGGCTGTGCTGGGAGATTGGGACTCGCTGCTGGGGCCCCACTCGGAAAACCACCTGGAATACGAACGCCCTTCCGACGGACGCATCGTCGTATTCTCCAATGACATGGACTGCGCCTGGAACAGCGCTCGTGTGAGTATCGAAGAAGGCACGACGAAGACGGCGATCGATCCCAGATTCGGTAATTTTCTGCGCTATCCGCCCTTCCGGCGCCAATACTATCAAAAAATCACAGACATTCTTGACACAGAGTTCCTCCCCGATAAGCTCTATCCGATCATAGATGATCTGTGCGCGAGATCAGGCCAGACGCCCTGGGTGACCTCGAAGCTCAAGGAGTACGTGAGCGTTCGCACAGCTTATCTGGAAAGGGCAATCGAGAACTACATCGCCCTGAGCGACTGCTTCAGACCTGCGATAGAGACGAACGATGGCAACGGTTTCTTCACCGATGCGGCGAGTGTTACGGTTGCAGGAAGCGTCGTTCCCCAATCGGCGGAGGTCAGGGTTTTCAAGGTCACAGCTTCTCGCGTGGAGCTTGTAGCCAACGGGGGCTTTGAGGATGGAACGAACGAGTGGGTCATCGAGCACTTGGTCCCCAGCATCTCAGTCGCCCTTGATACAAGCGTCTCTCACAATGGAAATGCTTCCATGAGAGTGGAGATGCTGGGCGGCAACCCCGACTACCATCACACGACTCAGATCATCAACTGCGAGCCCTCGACGCAGTATAAAGTCTCTTACTGCATTATGGCGGTAGGAATGGTCTCCGGGAACATGTACATCAACATCGTTGACGCGGACAACGGGGAACAATACTTGAGTGTCGATGTCCCCCAGCAGAGGGACAATGGCCCCCGGGTTTACACCATGAGCGACCGTGATTGGACACAGCACAGCGCCGTCTTCACAACGAAAGAGGAAAGCCACAGGCTCGCCGTTCGCCTTGCCAGAATCAAAGTCCGCGATCAGATCCGGGACGCCGAGGGCACTGTCTGGTACGACAACATCAGCCTGCAGAAAGTTCGCTACGGGTACGAGCCGCTGGGACCGTGTGCCTATGACCAAGAGACAGGGAGGTGGAGCGCGACGCTTCCTCTGGAGCCGGGCCGAAATGACTTCGCGTTCGTTGCCAGACCGCTTGAGTCTCGCCGTTACCCGGGAATGCCCAAGCGCCTCTCTGTGTACAGAAGCGACGATACCGATGGTGACGGGCTTCCCGATTGTTGGGAAACTGACTGGTTCGGGTCCCTGAGTTTAGGGCCACACAGCGACCCGGACGAGGACCACGTCACGAATGACATAGAATTCCTCTTCGGCCTGAATCCTTGTTCTTCCGACACCGATGGCGATTTGATTCCTGACAGCGTGGAATTGAACTACGGACTGGATGCGTCGAGCGCCGACGGCGCCTCCGACGCGGATGGCGACGGCCTGACGAATCTGAAGGAATACTTGGAGTACGGGACAAATCCTGCGAAGGAAGATACTGATTCAGACGGTCTGACTGACAGAGAGGAGGTCTTGGTGTACGGAACAAACCCCGGCCTCTGGGATTCTGACGGAGACGGACAACGCGATTCAGACGAACTCTATGCGGGGAACAATCCCCTCGACCCGCTTTCCGTCTTCGCCATAACTGTGGTGAGCACAGATGAGACCGGGAGACGACTGCGGTGGACGACCGTACCCAGGAAGCACTATCGCGTTTACGTCAGCGAGGATATGGATACCTGGGTCCCCCTCACCGGCAAGATCGCAGCCAACGGAGATTCACTTGAGATCATTGTAACAGGGGAAGCCCCCATTGAACGCCGCTTCTATCGAGTCAGGCTTATCCAGTAGTGCGCCGATTCATAAGTTCAGTGACGTACTTGTTTTGACAGGATGACTGGATGGACTGGATCTTGTCAGTCCTGTTGATCCCGTCAACGAAGCTCTTTTCACACAACACTACACGTCACCGTATTTGCGAATCCATGTACTAAGGCTTACGGTTTGCAAATCGCGCAGGGAGTATAGCCCGATTCTGAGGCGTCCTTCTGCCAAGCCCAGCGATTTTGCAGAAGTCCCATTGTCAGAATAGAGCAGACTACTTATCCTCTTCTACAACCTCATACCCGATCAAAATCGCCAAATCCTTAATATCCTGCCTGAGATCACCAAAAGTTGCTGCCCTATGGCCAAAAGTATCCACAGACCAGCATTTTTCGTATGCAGTTTCTTTCTCCCTTTCGTTGCAGTACACCCTCCTGCGAGACACATAATTCTTTAGACAATAATGCATTAGTAGCATTATTGCATTGCGTTCTCCTCTGTTGATATTCTCACCGCTCAGGCTCTGCGTCAAGCAAAGATTGGCTGACATCTCAGCCCCCTCCCCCTCGTTGGCCAGACACCGAGCTTTCGGTGAAAGCGTGAGCCAATCCTCCCGCGCCTCGGGCAGCATGACCAGTCAGGAACTGCTCTCACTATCTGCGGATGAATACCCGCCATACGCGATCAGCCGGAAACCAGCTTATGCAGAATCCATCTCGGCTTGCTGGGGTTGGCGCGGTCGAGATAGATTTCGAAAACTTTGCCCCCCTCGGTTTGGACGAGGAAGTAATTGCGATGGCGGCGGCTTCGCCAATCTTTTTTCGGCGCCGAGCGGGCGAACCCCCAATCGTGCCAGGAAGATTTGACGGCGACGATCCGATACTCCTTCTTATGCCAGATGAAGGATACCGGCTTGGCGGGGGTGCCTTCACAGCAAACAGATATTCTTTCGCAAATAAAGGACGCCATATTCCCCGGGGCACAATATTCCGCTAAGCGGAAAAATAACTCTAAAACTCTCGACGAGTACCTTCGAACTTCTTGCCGCGTGGGGTGCGGCTGCGTTTCGGTGGCATGTCAGGCGGTCTTCCTTCGCTGTTCTCGCAGGCGGCGTTTCTGCCAGAGCACGATTGATTCTCGGGGACGGTCTCAGGCGCGGTCGAAGCTGCCGTCCCGTGGAGCGCAACGCACCCGCAAGACTTGCTCGGCTCCGCTCTCGCTCCATAACCCTTTTCCCAAAGCCTCCCTATCTCTTCACAGCTCTCCGCTTCTCGCGTAAGATCATACTAACAACATGCCCCCAATTCTGCCACCCAAATAGAGCCACACCTGAAAAAGTGACGAAGCTCTCCCGCAGGGAAAGCAACCATGCCCTGACGTCCTTTTGCCTGGCAATCCAACAACGTGACCTCATTCCCTCCTTGAGGCAAAATCCTTTCTCCACGACAGGCAATTGCCTTTCTCGTCAACTAACAGCATCGCCGAACTTTCTCCGCGAAGGCAACTCCCGGTGTTCAAGAACTTGATTTCCCGCTCCGCGGCGCCGGAGTCGCTCACGTTGAGGGTCTGCGGCTTTTCAGCTTGAATTGGCACGTGCGTATGCCCGAATATCACGCAATCCGGGTATTCCTCCAGGCGGTCGGGGAGAGATTTCCCTTTAAGCGATCCCACGGTCAACCGCGTCGCTTCGAGAAACTTCCCGATCAAGTCCTTTTTGTCCTTCAAAAACCTCGTGCTCCCGCGAGAGGGTTTGAGCTTCTTTACCTCGTTCAGAATGAGCCTTTCTGCGAGGTTGAAAAAGATGTCCTGGGCTACTTCCAGCGGAAACACATAGTCAAGGCGCTCATCCGCCCAGCTCAAAAACTCGTTGAGGACCTTCGCCAGCTTCTTCACCTTCCCCTTTTTCACCTCTGTCTGAATCCGTCGAATCATCCTGGTGCTCGGTCCTCCCTGGCCCAACCCAGTACAAATCAGACTGTTCACCGGAATGTTACACTCTTCCAACCACTCCAGCCCTCCCTTCGACGGGTCATCCTTCGTGTGGACCAAGACCCTTTCAAAAACCTCCGTGATGAAGACCCATGCAAGCTCGAACAGATGCCCGTGCGTCACCAGCATCCACCGTCCTTCCGGCAAAATCAGATACAGGCTCGGATAGACCACGGACACGGGCAGAGGCTCGTTTTTCGGAAACAGCCCTTCCAGGTAAAGTGCTCCGTACTGCTTCTTTCTTTTCCTCCCCCTCGCATAATCAACGCCGGGCAAATACAATCTCCCATCCCCGCCATCTGAGTTGTCAATAATCCCCGGCTGCTCATAAGGGAACTCGGAGGGACCTCTCCCATTCCTCAACCTCATGAAAACATTCACCTCTTTCTGCACCGAATCCCACACGTCCTTATCGTGATTGCCCGGGATGTAAATGATTTCCTCAACCAACTCGAGCTTGCGCAGAGAAATGAAGAACCGCCTCGCAACCGAATAGGACCTCGTAAAGGACCCTATTGAAAAATCAAGCACATCCCCCGCCAACACTAAGTAGTCAACTTTCTCGATTCCTAATTCCTTGAGTCCCTTTCGAAACCATGCCAGGTCCGGCTCCTTGCCTGGCTCGCACTCGAGCGCGCTCGCCGGGTCCCCCAGGTGTAAATCTGAAAGCACAACTATCCTTTTCATCGCC
>JABMQX010000222.1 GCA_013203085.1 bacterium
CTGATAGGAGATGAGCAGGACTTTGCCGACTTCATCTCGCTTGGCGATGAGCCTCTTCGCCCTGTCCACGCCGCAGACCATCGGCTTCTCCAGAAGGACATGCAATCCGTGGTCGAGAGCAGCCATCGCCTGCTCGAAATGGAAGGAATGAGGACTCATAATCGCCGCCGCATCGAGGCGTTCTGCATCCAGCATCTCTTTGCAGTCCGTGTAAACCGGGCAGTTCGATGTCTGAGGAAAGCTTTCCTTGAATTTCGTGATGCTCTCCTCGCTGGTGTCGTTGAGCGCTACTATCTCCACCTCACCCGTCGCCAGCAACTGCTTTGCGTGGAGGTGAGAAATCGAACCGCATCCGATGAAGCCCATTTTGACTTTGTCGGTCATGTCTTTCCTTTCTCTGCTTGGTCGAGCATTCCTTGAGATCGTTGAAGCCGACTGAATCATACTCGCTCCCGCTGCGGTTTCAAGAGAAAAGCCCTGTCGCTCGGAAGCAGTTGTGATATTCCCGGCCGGAGGATGGTCCTCAGCCACACACCACGGCAAAGCGCTCCGGCGGGATTTTGGGGAAAGAGGGGTCTCGGGGCGTGAGGAGAGAATTGGTCTTGCAATGGTGGCGGCAATGGTGGGAGAATCGCAGCAAACTCATGAGGAAAAAGCGGCGAAATGAGAAAGCCTTCGGTGCCAGGGACAATCGAGGAGACTTTTAACGCCTTCACCACATACATGCACTTCGTCAAGGATGGCGATTTCAACAGCATGTACGCGGACCTGAGGATGGCGCTGCTCGATACCCAGATTGACCCCATGGAGTTTCGGGGAAGAATCCTCGAATACATCGAGAAAATCGTCCGGGAAGCTCCCGGATCAGTTGCCGATTATGGCATCTTCTTCAATCGGTATCGCAGAAGGCTTCAACGCACGGCGGACGTTCTGCGGGAGGAGTTTGGGACGGAGGCATGATCTGACGAGGAAACCCATTGAGGCCCGAGGGCAAGCTTCCGACTCAGGAACGATGACTGCTTGTGCGTAACCTCTGGATAGAAAAACCGACCAGAAGGGAGGGATAGGAAATGGTCACTGCGATTATTCTAATCAACACCGCGAGAGATATGATAAACGAGACTGCGGAAAAGCTCGTGGAGTTGGACGGCGTCTCGGAAGTCTATTCTGTCGCCGGGGCATACGACCTCGTTGCTATCATCAGAGTCCGCGAAAACGACCATCTTGCGGAGCTGGTGACCGACGAGATGCTCAAGATCGAGGGGATCGAGGAGACGATGACCCTCATCGCTTTCAAAGCCTACTCGCGGCACGACCTCGAGCGAATGTTCAGCATCGGGCTCGAAGAAGAAACCTAAGCCGGCTCCGGGTAAAGCAAAGAAGGAGAGGCTGGTTACCGGACGCCGCGATATCGTGTTCCTCCTTGCGCCATCTCGGGTGAGAGAAGCTCTCTTCGCGGAATCCTTTTGCGTTCCCGGCGCGAGTGCGTTGTCCCGCCGTTCGCGTCGGCGACCTCGGGACCAGGGTCAAGACCCCTTTCTCACACAGCGTCTTTTTTCACATCATCGAAGGTCACCTTTCGGCCCGTCCTGTAGGAGATGTTCGCCATGTGGCAGGCGGTGATGACCTGGTGGCCGTACTCGATGGTGGAATTGGGTTGTTTCCGGCTGCGGACACAGTCGAGCCAGTTCTTCATGTGGTCGCCGCCCCGGTGTCCCCAGGACTTGACGGGCTTATTGCGGTCACCGAATTCGGGATAGATGTTGAATCCGCCTTTCGTGGTCAAGGTGGAGTCCGTGCCGTACCACGCGCCTCGGTCACTGTCGTGTCCGTTGAGCATTCCCGTCATGAACACCACCGAGAACTCGCCGTAGTCGAGCACCGCGTGCACGCAATCCGGCGTCTCCCAGTGCGGAAGCTGATAGACAGCCCCGTTCGCTGAAACCGATTTCGGCCATTTCACTCCCATGATCCAATGCACCAGGCCGAGTTGGTGTGCCCCCAGGTCCGTCAAAAGTCCGCCGGCGTAATCCCAGAACCATCGCCACGCGAAGTAACGGTGCGCATCAAATGGAACCTTCGGGGCCTTGCCGAGAAACTGATCCCAATCAATTCCTTCGGGCTTGAAATTCGGTGGCGGCGCGAAGGGATCGCCCTTCGACCAGTTCCGGCAATCGCAGACCCGTATCCACCGCATCTTTCCAAACGTCCCGGCTTCGACCTCCTCTTTGACTCTCGCCCAGTGCGGATCGGAGCGATACTGATTCCCCACCTGGACGATCCGCCCCGTCCTCTTCACCGCAGCGGCCATTTCTCTCCCTTCGGCGATGGTGTGCGAGAGCGGTTTCTCCTGATAGACATCCTTCCCTGCTTCGACGGCGTCTATAAACTGATCGCGATGCCAGTGATCGGGTGTCGCGATGACAACGGCGTTGATGTCGCTGCGCTCGAGAAGCCGCCTGTAGTCGGAATACCCCTCAGCCTTGCCTCGGGTCAACCTTTTGGCTTGTTCCAAACGGAAGGAGGCGATGTCGGATACTGCCGCGACCGTCTCCTTGAGGTTCAGCAGGTGGCGAATGTGGGATTGTCCTCGCCCGCCGGTTCCTATTACGCCAACGACGATCTGGTCGTTCGCCCCCAGAACCGATCTGACAATCGGCACTCCGACGGAGGCAAGCGTCACCGCAGCGGCTCCTTTCGCCGACTTCTTGATAAAACTCCGCCTTGTGATTTGTTCGCCTTTCATCATTCGTTCCTCCTCCTATGATGTTTGTCCACTCCAAATGCAATTCTTGTCTCATATAACTTGTTCAGCCAAAACGAAGTTGGGGAAATTCTTGAAAACTCAGTTTTCCTTGTTGGCGAGAGAGACTTCTTCTGCTTGGCGCCCGAAGACGCGTATCCTCTGTCTTCGTGTCTTCGTGTTAGAAAGAGACAAGTCCCAAACACAAAGACACAAAGAGAGAAAGAGCCAATCCAATCTTTCACACTGATGGGTCAATAAGCTCTGGCGAAGATGACCCTGTGGTTGGATTCCTTCCCGCAGGACAAGCACCGCCCTTTTTCCTCATCAGCATCGAACGGCACGTATCGAATCGTTGCCCTGGTCTGTTCCTTTATGGCAGCTTCGCACTCGGGGCTTCCACACCAATGCGAGCGGGCGAAAATCCCGGGGGACTCCATTTTCTCAGAGAACTCCCCGAGATCGTCAAGGTCAACGGTGTTTGCGTCTCTGAACTTGAGACACCGCTCAAAAAGATTCTTTTGTATTTGATCCAAAGTCTCGATCACTCTTTCCCTGAAACGATTTTGCGGGACGACTTCCTTCCTGCCCTCGTCTCTCCGTACGAGAACGACCTGTTCGTTCTGGACATCTCGCGGCCCGATCTCAACCCTTAAGGGAACACCCCGGAGCTCCCACTCGTTGAACTTCCAGCCGGGGGTGTACTGGTCTCTGTCGTCAATCTTGACGGCAGCCGCCTCCCCGATCAATTCCTTGCACTCTTCGGCAACCTTGAGGACTTTCTCGCGCGAGGGGACATCTCTGTAAATCGGAACGATGACGACGGCTACGGGGGCAATTCGCGGCGGCAGAACGAGTCCCCTGTCATCTCCGTGGGCCATGACAATTGCCCCGATAAGGCGCGTGCTGACACCCCAGCTCGTCTGCCAGACGTATTCGAGCTTCCCTTCCTTGTTTTGGAAGTTCACGTTGAACGCTTTCGCGAAATTCTGCCCGAGGTTATGGGAGGTTCCCAACTGGAGAGCTTTTCTATCCTGCATCATAGCTTCAATCGTGTAGGTTCTGAGGGCCCCGGCGAACTTCTCGGCATCGCTTTTCACTCCCGTGTAAACCGGAATAGCCAGGACGTTCTCCGCGAATTCCTTGTAAATGCCGAGTATTTTGAGTGTTTCTTCTTCCGCCTCCTCCGCCGTCGCGTGCGCCGTATGGCCTTCCTGCCAGAGAAACTCCGTGGTCCTCAGGAACAACCGCGTCCTCATCTCCCAGCGAACGACGTTCCCCCATTGATTGATCAGGACCGGCAGATCTCGCCAGGAGCGAATCCATTTCGAGTACATTGCATACATGATTGTCTCAGAAGTCGGGCGGACATAGAGGTTCTCTTCCAGCTTCTTTCCTCCGCCGTGGGTGACGACGGCGCATTCCGGAGCGAACCCCTCGACATGATCCGCCTCCTTCGACAGAAAACTCTCCGGAATGAACAGCGGAAAGTACGCGTTCTCGTGTCCGGAATCCTTTATCCGCTTATCGAGCAGACGCTGAATATTCTCCCACATCGCATATCCGTAAGGACGAATGACCATGCAGCCCTTCACCGGCGAGTAGTCGGCAAGCTCCGCCCTCATGACAATATCGTTATACCACTGCGAGAAATCTTCCGAGCGAGTCGTTATCCCTTTTTCCATTCTGCCTCCTCTTTTACGGCGCCCCTTGTGTCCAACGGGGATGCCCCCGCGACCCGCAGGGGCTGATGGAAACGTTTGGTCATAGGCTTGCCCCTGGGGGCGGTTCCCAGCCCTGCGCTGTCATGAGTCGTCGCTTCATGCGCGCCAAGATTCCTCGCGCATGCGCTGGAACTCGTCATCCAACAAGGGGATCTTCTTGAAGACCACTTGCTCCAACAGCAGGATTAAGTCCGCGCAGATGACCTGCCACTGTGAGGTCCCGAAGTGATGATTGAAGTCTGTGGCTATAACTACGAAATCTCCTTTTATGTCTTCAATTTTCTGATTAACCCGCGTAGGGAAGCAGAGCTTGACCCGTTGAGCGCAATCAGCAAATTCATCGATTTTCGCCCAAGCGGCGCCGTGCTCCTTCGCCTTAGCCGCATCCTTACGCAAGGTGAGCAGCCGGGCCGTCGCCTTGTGAGCTTCACCTATGCTACTCCTGACCTCAGAGATAGCTGAATCTCTCTCGTCCCGTCGGCGCCTCCGACCCGAAAGGCGGTGGTGCAGTACTGCTTTGGCGAGTAGTCCAAATGCGC
>JABMQX010000223.1 GCA_013203085.1 bacterium
GGCATTGCCCTGCTGACCGGAATGCATCCCATAGAAATACCGCTGTCGCAGGAGAGCCTCGAGCAACGATATGGCACAATAGTCACCGAGGTGCTGAAAAAGCTAACGGACTTCGACGGAATCTACGTCCACATAAAGGGACCGGACATCCCCGGCCACGATGGAGATTACAATCTCAAGAAGGAAATCATCGAGAAGATTGACCGTTTCTTCATCGGACCGTTGGTGGAGGACATTGACATAGGACAGACGGCCATAATCGTTACGGCAGACCATTCCACTCCCTGCCTGATGAAGGTTCATTCGGACGACCCCGTCCCGATCCTGGTCAGCGGCGGAGGATTGGCAGCGGATTCCGTGAAAGAATTCTCGGAAAAAGCCTGCCCGAACGGGGAACTGGGCGAGATGTCAGGGCAGGACATCATGCCGACGGTAATCAGCCGCCTGGCAAGTCAGTAGCTGAAATCCGAGGTGCTCGCACGGTTTTCCCTGGGTCCTATGTTGGCACCCAACGCGAGAGTCACAGCCCCCGCGATGACAAGTTCCTATTCTCAGCCAAACCTAACAGCGCTGTCACCCTGTGAAGGAGAGGACTTCGGGCGGAAAATAGGTGTCAATCAGGTCGTTATAAACGTGGTTCTTTCGGTCGCCGAAGTAGAGGTGGAGGTCCACGGGGTTCCCGCAACGGGCGATCTTCAGCAGTAGCCTGTTCCAGCCTCGCTGAACCTGAATGTCAGCCCGATATCGCGGCGGGCGGATCGGCAAGTGGTTGTGTTTCGCCAGAATGAGCCTGTCGTTGAGCCAGACCTTGATGCCATCGTTGCAACTGGCGAACAGACGAAGGTCTCGTTTGCGGGAGCTATAGAACCAGCTAAAGGCGTATATCACTCCCTCCTTCTTCTGCCCGAAGAAAGGGTTGACATCCATCAAGAACTCCGGGAAGGAAGCTTTCTTGAAGTCTACTTTGCCCCTTGGTTTTTCTTCGGCAAGAGCTTTTTCGGGGAGGTACGCCCTGTTGAAAGCTCGACCACCTTTCTTTCCATAGGGCCCGGCGATCAGCCAGCGCCGCTCGCCGAGAAGATTGAAGTCCACATTGACAGGGTGCTGAGCTTTGATGGTGACGCGAGCCGAGAGGGGATTTGTCGGGAGAAGCCGAACATCTGCCTCATCCACCCGAAGAGCCAACGTGGTCGAGGAAGGTTTACCTCTCTTTCGGATTGAAAAATCGAACCCACTCTCAGGCTCGACCTGCCATCCCCAGGGAACCATAAGATCAATGTGTCCTTCGATGCCCTTTTCCGATGAATTGGCGACGATAAACTCGATTTCCAGGGGCTTGTCGTAGCTTATGCTGGGGCAGTCGTGGAAGCGAATCTTGAGAGTAGCGGCTCCGAGGTGATGCTCCACGGCGAACTTCTCCTCGTCGGGGACGGTCGTGGGCGATAAACCATCGCCGTAAGTGGCGGGGAGAGCTCGGCGGCGCCCCTTAGGCTTCGTGGAGGGGATGCTGACACCAGTCCCTCGCTTTTCGATGACCGCTCTTGCTATCTCAAGGGTCTGCTCCGTGAGAACCTCGATGTCCCTTGGCGGCTCGAAGCCGACGATGCCGCGCCCGGGGGCGATTTTCCCCTTGATGGGCGCCTTCCATTTCGGGGGAATGCCATCTCGACCATGTATGATTCCGAGGATGGAACCGAGGCTGCCGGCAGTGCAACCCGTGTCAAGGCCGCAGTTGACAGCAGCCAGGATGCCCTTTTCAAAATCCTTTTCCCCATAAAGCCATGCGAGTGTGATGATGCCGATGTTCTGAGGAGCGTCGCTGAAATTGTGGGAACCATGTTTCTCGAGGAGCATCCGACGAGCCTCGTCGCCGGAGACTTTCTTTCTGTGCCACGCTATCACGTCTCGAACAGCCAGGCTGACTCGACAGTCCTCCGGGATGGCGGAAAGACCGATCTTCAGGAGTTTTTTTGTGTCGGACATCACGAAAGCCGCGCTCCCGATGGCAGCCAGAAATACCTCTCCGTGGACACCCTCATCGCAGTGGTCAACGATGCTGTCCTGGTAAGCGTAGGCTACAGCCGTCTCGGGCGAACCGGGCGAAATCATCGCCCATATTTCCGCCCGGATGGAAGAGCGCATGGCATCCTTGAACCAGTTGTTGAACCAGCCGCTGATGGGCGGGCGAAGGCCTTTCCTCAGATTTGACGTGGCGAAGCGGTACTCGTCGAACCAGTAGATGACGTGCTCCAGCCACTCCGACGCGAGGTCCCTTGAAGTGAGGTCAACTCCCCGCTCACGAAGAGCGTGGAGCCAGACAAGCTGGATGTCCACGTCGTCGTTCTCGGCAGCTCTGTGAGGCACAGGACGATAAAAGGTGAGGCGGTGAGGCCCTCTCTTCCCCTCCAGCGGACGGCCAAGCGTTCCCCCAATGCATTTCCCCAACCAACAAGCATAAGCTTTGTCGCAATAGTCTTTCTCAGTGATTGTAATCTCTGGCATAGTCTCTCCCTACTTCA
>JABMQX010000224.1 GCA_013203085.1 bacterium
CCCTGAAGGATTTCATCCGGTCTCTCCAGCATCAGGCGGAAGTCGCACGTAAGGAACGGCTCGCATTCGGCGCCGTTGAGGATCAGAGTGTGAATTCTCCTCCCTGTTGGTGGCTTAAGTTTGACGTGTGTGGGGAAAGTTGCACCGCCCATGCCGACGATCCCGGCTCGCTGCACTGCCTCGACGATCTCTTCGGAGGTCATCGAAAGATAATCTGAGATCGGACGCATGTCATCAAGGAGGGTATCCCTGCCGTCGGACTCTATCTCTATGGCAGCCATCTTGGTTCCCAACGGGTGAGGAAAGAGGCGGATGGCTGTGATTTTCCCCGAAACGCTGGAATGAACGGATGCCGAGATGTAACCCCCCGGTTCCGCGATAAGCTGTCCCCTCTTGACGTGCTCACCTAACTCGACCACCGGATTGGCAGGCGCGCCGATATGCTGCTGAAGAGGAATACGGACTATCTTCGGAAGGGAAGTCTTTCTTATCTCCTCCTCTCGAGTCGCCTCCTTGAGGTAAGGCGGATGAACCCCTCCTTTGAAGCTGGTGGTGGGCAAGAAACTGCTCCTTCACGAGCGAATACTCACGGCTTATCTCCCCGCCGAGGAATAAAATTATTGCGCAAGGATATTCAGCGGCCTATGCGCTGTCAACACAAATCCCGACGTGATGTGCGGGATTCATCCGCCCGGCAGGAAATTATACGCCTGAACTCTTATACGAAAAGTTTGACTCTTTTCTTTCCCAGATGAATGTCCGCACCATATCCTTCGAGAATTGGAAACTCAGGCTGCTGGCACTGGTGGGCAGAACCGTCGCGTCGTCCTGGGGGTTGGCGCGCCGCTGAGCTGCGGTTTCCATCCTGGGCAGAGCAGTGCGGAGAACGCTCCCCATCCTCTCTCGGTTTAGCAAGAACGGTTCTGAAGTCGGCTGATATGAGGGGCGGCGTCCCAACTCGGCCCCTAAGCGCCGTCCCCTTTCCTTGAAGCATCCACGTGCAGCTTCTGTTTCAGATATCGAGCTTCCGCATGATCAGCCCAGTCAGCAGCTTCGGATAGAAGTCCGTTGATTTATGCGGCATCACTTGCCCCGCGAGGGAGACATCTCTGACCTGAGGGACTTTGGTGGGGTTGAGGAGGAACGCGATTTGCGCCTCGCCTTTTTCCACCATCCCGACAGCCTTTGCAGGATCCCTGAAGTACCCGATGTACTCCCCGGAATCCTGAGCTTCGGCTGACAGCGACAGCATCTTGTCAATAATCAGCGAATGTAGAATTGTTACGTCCAGTTCGCGGACCGCAGGATGAGGGCCTCCAGCGAGAGCCGCGATTGCAGATGCCTTGTCTTTCAAGCGGATCAAGAGGAACTTTCGCCCCGGAAGACATACAACAAATGAAGTGGTGCCAGAAGGCTTTTGTCTTAGCTTGTCCAGCACTGGCCGCAGGTCATCTGTCTCGTGCCCGAGAGTCTGGAGGTCGAAAAAACCACTGAGCTGTTGTAGGATACGTTCCTCGCTGAAGTCAGCTACTCCCCAGACAACCCTATGAGTGGGCAAGATCACCACGCTGGGGTCCTCCATGCTGACCAGGGTCATCATCCGGTAGCTTACTTCTTCGCGTCCCTCCTCGGAGACTTTTGGCAGCATCTCGTCGCGGTAGTTCAGGGCGGTCTGGTATCTGTGGTGGCCATCGGCAATGAACAGTTGCCTCTCCCTCATTTGGTCCACGATGAACTGTATATCATCCCGGCTCGTGATTCGGGCGATAGAATGCACCACTCCATCAGCGTTGACGCTCATCAGCGGAGCAGCCGAGTCGTATCGCGACAGAAAACGCGGAATCGTCATTTCCGGATCGCGGTAAAGCACAAATAGCTTCCCGAAGTTCGCCTTTGCTTCGTGAATCAGGTGGAGCCTGTTGGCGTTGTGACTCGGGAAAGTGTGCTCGTGGGGAAGGATGACCTTCGACTCATAATCCTCAAGCCTCACCGCTGCGATGAGACCTCTCCTGGTGAATTCCGACTCCCCTAAACTGAATTTCTGCGTATAGAGGTAAAAAGAATCAGCGTCATCCTTGACGAGGACGCCTTGGTCAAGCCATTTGTGGAAATCCTCGCCGGCTCGGGTGAATTTGTTATGCGATTCGTTATCTCCGGGCATCTCCTTTCCGCGGATAATGCGCACGATGTTGAAAGGATCGGCGGAGTAATATCGCTCCTGTATATCCGGAGTTATGCGGTCCCAGGGTTGCGTCACAACCTTCTGGATGTCCACTCTGGACTGGTCGTAATAGATTCCCTTGAAGGGACGTACCTCTGCCATATCACCTCCTTGTTTCGCATAGGTGCACGTTTTTTCCGGACGGTGCTCTCGCTCAAGCCGCAGCGAGCACGATTGAAAAGCTTTGATTGCTCTGCTGGGAGTTTCCGGGCCAGACTATTTCCGGGGCTGGCGCTGAGTGGTTCGCACGTTTGCGAGGACCCGTTCTCCCCACAAGGGCACCGCATCCAGGCCCGTCCGTCACCACATCAGCAACGGGCTTCGAGGATTTTCGGCGACCCAGAACACTATGGAAATCCCACGCATGTGTCAACCCATTTTTCGCTGCTGCATGGGTCAAGCGGCGATCGTATCCATGCTCAGTCTCTTCGCCAAAACCGATGCGCCGAAGATTGACAGCCCGGTCGCCGCCAGTGTGAACATCGAGTTGTCTAATCAGTTCCACACGTGAACATCCGTTTTCACGTGCCGGGCAGTTTCGCGGCGATGGTACGCACGGCATCAAGGGTTGCGTTGTCGGCGTCGTCCGTGGAACCTTCCCAATTGATGGAAACCTGGTGGGGTCCGACGACGAACCGAGCCCAAGGGGCCTTGCCCCTGTCGAAGACCTGTCCTGCGTCCACATCGGGAAGCTTTTCTCCGCCTTTCGCTCCCTCGATTTCCTTCTCGAGGTAGGCCAGGGCGTGAACCCGGTCAACGAAGCGTAAGATGAAAACTCTAAGCGAGCTATCCGCCCCGCCTTCGGTGTTCTCATAACCCTGAGTCGCGGCTTCCCGACCTCCCTCATTGACCAATCCCGGCGCCGCGCCGTCATAGATTTTCCAGAGCTCATCCTCGGCACCCGAATAGATGTAGCTGCCGGGGATGGCTTTCCATCCGGAGAGGAATCCCTCTTCGAGCAGAGCATCGTCAGCCCGGAACGTTTCATCCGGAACCGCTCGCTTGCCGGGGAGCAATTCCTGACGAACACAGCCGAGCAGCCCAAAACCTGAAAGCGAAATCATCAAAAAGAGGATAGTCGGTCTCATCCCTTCTCCTTTCAGTGTGAAGTCAAAAACGATGCCCGGGTTCGCAAAGTGAAGAAGGCCCCATGCCCTCAGGCAAGAGTTTCCGCGGCTTTGAGAACCAGTTCCTGCGCCGGCACTCCGTAGGGGCACCGCTCCGTGCATCTGCCGCACTTCGTGCAAACGGAGGCGTCGAGTTTCCGACGGCGGTGCCCGACCGTCGCCCATTTCTCCAATCCGTAAAGCCGGGCGTCAATCTCCAACCGCAGAACCGCCGGGATGTCAATCCCCTCCGGACATGGCTTACGGGAACCTCTATCACATCAATCTCTCCCGTTTTCATCAATTTGATGACGCCCGATGTGCACAAATGCCCTGCGACTGCAATGAAACCGATCTTCCCCTGCTGCTTGGCTTTTAGGTACTCGCCAAGCTCGTTTTCAATGAACCTTTTTGCGGTTCGGTCGCTTTCAGGAACTCTCGCCTATGGATCCCCTTTTTCCGCAGGGGTCCTTTTCCCTTCTCCATGCAACACCTCTTGCCTGTGGCCATCGGTCACCAAGAAATGGACCAGCACCCGAATGCTATCGTATTCAATAGCAACTCGCAACCTTGCTCTTCCCAGAAAGAGATCGAGATAATCTCTTGAGAACCGAAAGAAGGGGTGGCAAAATGAGACAGCGAAATCCGCAACGTGAGAAAGGTGCACAAATATCGAGTCCAGGACAAAGGGGGAAAATGATGAAGCAAACGCTCGTATTCATTGGGATCAGCATTTTCGCGCTGGCGTCTCTTTCCGCAGAAGGCCAGGTTCTCGCGATGGAGCCGCTGTTCAACGGCAAGAACCTCTCGGGATGGAAGGAGGTCGGTGGCGGAAAATGGTCCGTGCAAGACGGAACCATCGTCGGCGAGACCGGGGATGGACGGTACGGCTGGTTAGTCACCGACAGGGCTTATGCGGATTTCATATTGCAGTTGAAGTTCAAAACCGAAGGAGCCGGAAACTCCGGCGTGCAGTTTCGATCGCATGTGTTCGATACGGAAATGAAGGGTCTTCAGGCGGACGTTGACCCAAAGCGCACCGGCAACACTGGCTCGGTCTGGGATGAAGACCGCAGAAACCGCTGGATGGCGGTCTGCTCCGAGGAAGGGAAGAAAGCCTACAAGCCCGGCGAGTGGAATGATTATGAGATTGCCGCCAGAGGCGACCGCGTCGTCATCCGGCTCAATGGCGTCAAAACCGTGGATTTCCGCGACGACATGGCGATTAAGGGCATCATTGCCCTTCAGGTGCACAGCGGTCGAACACCCGTGAAGGTCCGCTGGAAAGACATCCGCATCGCCGACCTCGGATATGGCCCGGGCTGGACATCCCTCTTCAACGGGAGAGATTTTACGGGCTGGAAGGAACACGGTCGCGAGAAGTGGGCCGTCGAGGGCGGGGCGATCGTCGGCGCAAGCGGTGCTGGCGGCTACGGCTATATGTCCACTCTCGACACGTATAAGGATTTCATCGTCCGCATCGCCTTCAAATGCGACGCAGAAGGCAACAGCGGGCTCTTCTTCCGCTCCGTCTTGGAAGGCACGGACATCCGGGGAATTCAGTGCGAGATTGACCCTACGCCGCGAAACCTCAACGCCGGGCTTTACGAGAGCGGCGGTCGCGGATGGATTGCCGAGCCGGGTGAGGACGCCCGAAAACTCTTCCGATTCAATGACTGGAACGAGATGGCGGTGAAGGCGGTCGAAGGGCATTACGTCACGTATCTGAACGGACTGAAGGCCGTTGACCTCGCTGATACCCGGCAGATGAGCGATGCTTCTTCCCGCAAAGATACCCCAAAGCCCCCACTCCGGCAGGGTGTCATAGCCCTCCAGCTCCACAGCGGCGGCGGCGCAAAGGTTCGCTGGAAAGACATCTTCCTCAAGGAAATTGCCGCACCGAAGGGAAAAACGCAGTAAGACCTCGCAGGATGTTGCTCAACGGAGAAGCTCCGCGGAAGGCAATTCGTGCGCTTCGGCGCGAGGAAACACGCTCGTAGAGTCAGAACTGCGTAGCCATCGGTGCCAACTGACATGTTCAAGCAGGCTGCGTCCGTTAATTCCGATGGTGGATAGGTCATGATGCGTGGGATCGTCCGGAACTCATCGTGCTTTCTCATCTCCCTCATGATGCTGTGCATGGGTTGTGCAGGCCTTTCGAGACCCCTGGCGCCGACTCGCGAGCTTTCCGAGTATCCCATTCAACGAGCGGATTTTCGCGCCAGCGTGGATGACATCTGGACCGCCACTCTGAGGGCCGTCAAGGCGTCAGACGGTGTTACAATCATGGAGGACAGGGATTCGAGCAGAATCACGTGCAGCATTCTTCATAAACCGACCCGCCAATGGATCCAACTAAACGTCCTTTTGAAGGCTCTGAGGCCCCGGATTGGCGAGGAAAGGACAGCCGTCTTCTTGGGTATTCTCGCACGGAAGTCCGTGGACTATTCCAAGATCGCAAACGACTTTTTCGAGAATTTGAATACGTATCTGACACACCGAATAAGAGAATGAACATCCGCTATCTGAAAAGCTCAGTTTATCGCCAGGCTTTGAGGTCTCTTGATGCGCGATCCATTGACTCGATTATTGTGGCTGGCTCACACATCCTCCGAACCGGCGGTGACAGAGTGTTCGAGAAAACTCTGGACCAATGCGCGAGGGTTCTCAAGAAAACAGGCGTCCTCTTCATCCAGGGGACACCACAGGACTTGCCGAGCAGAATAGAGCCGTTGACGAGGCTTCTTCACTTCAAGTACTGGATCGCAATCGAATCGAGCATTTTCAAGAATAAACCGGGGCTTCCCACCACTCACGCCGCCGTCGTTTTCTTCTCGAAGTCCAAAAGCTCCTTCAGCATAAACAAGGTGCGATTTCCACATAGATACTGCACTTTCTGTCATAGAACTCTGAAGGACTGGGGCGGGAAATCTCACTTAATGAACCCTGCGGGCTACGCTCTTCCAGATGTATGGCGCGATTTGCCCAGGCAAGATAACTACAGTAAGCTCTCCATCTCCGTTTTACGGGTACTGCTACGTCTGACAGATGATACAACAGGGAAATGCCTGATTTTCCCCTACGAAGGAATAGACTTCGACGACAATCTCCTTTCAGGACAACGCCGCTTGTCCTGCCGGGGTCGCCGTCCCCCCTCTGCTGCTGAAATCACAACAAAAGCCAACAGGATTGACGATGCTCTTCTCGATGTGGTTCATTGCGGAGACGCTGTAGAGACGCTGCAAAAGTATCCCGACAATTCGGTTGACCTGGCTTTCGCAGACCCTCCCTATAACCTGGATAAAGCGTACACTTCCTGCGACGACGAGAAAGAGGGGCAAAAATACTTAGATTGGTGCGACTCATGGCTGAAAGAATACATCAGGGTTATCAAGCCCACCGGCTCTTTATACACAGTGAACCTTCCCAAATGGGCAATCCATCACGCTGCTTTCCTGAATGAGCATCTCTATTTTCAGAACTGGATCGCCTGGGATGCGCTTTCCGAACCGAGAGGAAAGATAATGCCCGCGCATTATGCTCTCCTCTTTTACACCAAGCACCCTACAGATTTCACGTTCAACTACGAAGCCGTCAGCCCGATAGATGCCCCGTCATTCTGTCTTAGAGG
>JABMQX010000225.1 GCA_013203085.1 bacterium
GTTTACCTGTCGGGCCTCGGATACTACGAGTTGTATATCAATGGCAGACGAGTAGGCGACCGTGTGCTCGATCCCGCAGTGACCAACTACGACAACGACCAACCGTACGAAATGCCCTCCCGGGTGCCGTATGTTGCCTACGACGTGACGGAGTATCTGAAACCGGTTCGCAACGCACTGGGAGTCCAGCTCGGCAACGGCTGGTACAGCGGGGTCACGCCACCGTTAGGTCGGCAGCCTTATGGTGACCGCCCGATCCTCTTATTGCAACTGAACGTCAACCTTGCCGACGGCGGACGGATCAGTGTGGTGACCGACCGGACGTGGAAAACGTCGCGAGGACCGACGTTGGACAACGACATCTGTCGAGGGGAATTTTACGATGCCCGGCTCGAAAAACCGGGCTGGGCGTCTGCCCGGTACGACGACTCCACGTGGCGAGAAGTGATCCTGCCGGAACCGCCCAGCGGTGTGCTGGTTTCCCAGATCATGCCGCCGGTCAAGGTCGTCGAGACCTTCAAGCCGGTAAAGATCCTCAAACCGGCCGACGGCGTCTACGTGTACGATTTCGGGCAGAACATGTCGGGGTGGACGAGACTCCGGGTGCGTGGTCCCCGCGGCACGGAGGTTACTCTTCGGCACGCACCGTGTGTGTACGAGGACGGCCGCCTCGATACGCGGGCCCATGGAGAGACGACGCAGACCGACACCTACATCCTCAAGGGCCAAGGCCTGGAGGAGTGGGAGCCGCGATTCGCCTTGCACGGCTTCCGCTACGTGGAGATGACCGGGTTCCCCGGAGAGCCGTCAGCGGAGAACCTTGAAGCCCGGTTCGTGCGCTCCGCACTCGATCTGGCCGGCGACTTCGCCTGTTCCAACCGTCTTATCAATCAGATCCACCACAACGTGCTTTGGACGTTTCTGTCCAGCCTTCAGGGAATTCCCCAGGACGCGGCCGAACGGGCTGAACGAGTGGGGTGGCTGGGCGATACGGGCTTTGTTTGGGAGGACTACATCTACAACATCGACATGGCCGCCTTTACCACCAAATGGCTCTGCGACATCCGCGACACGCAGCGGCCCACCGGTGAACTGGCCGTCACCGCCCCCAAGTGGTGGCGAAGCGGCCAGGAGGGCCCGCGCTATTCACCGTACCCTTGCTGGATCAGCACCTATCCCCTTTTGGCCTGGTACATGTACGAGTATTACGGGGATACTCGGGTGCTCGAGCAGCATTATGACGGTCTGAAGAAGATGGTTGCCTACAAGGCCCGGCACGCGCCGGGACATATCTTCACGCACGGACTGGGCGACCACATGGAGCCGCAGGCTGACGGGAGCTCCAGCTTTCGACCCAAGCATACCTCCTCGCTTCTGACCTCCACCGCGTATTACTACTACGACGTGTGGCTCCTGTCCCGGACGGCCCGGGTCTTGGGCCACAGCGACGACGCTCGGCACTACGCCCGTCTGGCGGAAGAAATCAAGGAGGCGTTTAACGAGAAGTTCTTCGATGAGTCAGCCGGACACTACGGAACCGGCACCCAAACGGACAACTCGCTGCCGCTTTATTTCGGCATGGTTCCCGCGGCCCGGCGGCAGACGGTCGTGGACCGGCTGGCGCACGACATCACCGGCAACCACAACGGCCACCTCTCCACCGGGATCATCGGCACCAACGCCCTGGAACAGACGTTGGGGGAGCACGGTCTGGCGGAGGTCATGTTCGGGATTGTCACGCAGACCACCCCTCCCGGTTGGGGATATCAGGTGGAACGAGGAGCGACCACGATCTGGGAGACCTGGGAGGGTGAGCCGGGCCATAGCATGAACATGAAGATGTTCGGCAGCACGGAGAAGTTCTTTTACAAGGACCTGGCCGGGATCGCTCTCGCCGCGCCGGGATTTCACCGGATCACGATCAAACCGAGAATCGTGGGCGATCTCACCTGGGTGAAGGCTTCCCACAACACGGTCCGCGGCCGGGTGGCCGTGCATTGGCGCAAAGGCGAGGGCTCGCTGGCCATGCAAGTGACCATTCCCGCCAATACCACGGCCAAGGTGAGCGTCCCGACCATGGGGCTGAAGAACATCAGCATTAACGAGAGTGGCAAGCCCGCGTGGAAAGACGGTTCATACGTCGCCGGGGTCGCGGGGATCATCGGCGGCAGTCGAAGCGCCAACTATGTCACCTTGGACGTGGGCTCCGGATCCTACTCCTTTCGGCTGACCGGCCAATAGGGCTGCAGAAAGTGCGTTTGGAAGCAGAAGCGCGAGAAACGCTCTTCAGACCATGTTATCGAGAAGAATCGCGCGATTAAGGCCTTAAGATTATCTTCCGTTTTTCGTCGGACCGAAAGGACTTCGAGCCGATGAAGAAACCCCCGATCTCAGGGGAATGCTTGGCACAGTCGCGGAGAATAATATGGGAGCAGGCTCTTCGTCGAGACTCTCAGAAAGGATGCCTTGATCAGCACATCCGCCGCCGATAACGTGTCAAAGATCCCGTGACTTCTCCTCGTTAGATGACGTTCTGCTGAATGCTGGAGCTAAGGCGCGCGGCTGCCGGGGCGCCTTACCCTTCACTTTGCACGGAACTGGTCACGACCGGTTTTCATATATTCCCATACGCCCTTTTTCCACGTGTCGACGCGCTTTCTTTCGAGATCCGTCGTGACAAGCGTCACGGCCTTCTCGACGTAGCCTCCGAGTTCCTTCATGCGCTCTTCCGTTCCGAGCCGAAGCCAGGAGACCTCTCGGGTCGTGCCGACAACCCCTTCCTCCCGGTTGATCTCGGAGATGCGGTAGTAGAATCGCTTCATAGGTTCAGAGGCCGCACCGAAATAACGGGAGAAAAACTCACTCACGAGTTTTTTGTAGTCCGTCTCTACGTTGAAGGCGGTCTGCATGTAGAGATAGTAGTCCAGTTGCGTTCCTATCCCACACAGGAAAACACCGCGCACACCGTCTTTGTGGTAACGTTTCACCTCGCGTGATATGACATCCGGCATGAAGCAGGGAAAGCAGTTCCACTTGCCAATTATGGCAGGTTCCATTGGGTGGTGGAAGTAGTTCCAGAGATAGATGCGGCGTCCCTTGTCCGCCAGCCAGGAGTTGTAGAGGGCCATGTCGTTCGCAAATGTCTTTTTATCATAACCGTAGCACGTGTGCAGGCAGGGGGCGACGCTGACGTTGGGCTCCAGCTTCAGGCTTTTCGGGGGATAGGCGTAGGACGCGTAGGCCAGGGCGGCAACGAACTTGTCCGGATGGGTCTTGCGGACCTCCTTGGCGACTTGGTTGACGAAATTGAAGATGTAATAGCTGCTGCTCGCGTTGCTGAAGAACCCTTCGCCGCGTTTGTCCTGCCTGCTGATGGCGAGTACTTCACGGCACCGATCACACTCGCACCAGGAAGCATTGTCATCGGGCACCACGGCGAAGTAGTCGCCCATGGCTTTCAAGCCCTCCGGTAGCTCCTTTCCGTCGAAATAGTCACGAGCCACTTGGGCGGTCCTCTGGATGAGCTTGGGGTTGGTGTAGCAGACCTGGCTGCCCCTGCCCCCTGCCCTTGGCCTGATACTCCGCATCGCTGAAGATTGACCGCACTGTGCTCCCGTGAATCGTATGGTTGCCGGCCCATTTCTCTCCTCCGACGCGCATGCGCCGCCAGTAAAGGTTCAGCTCGTCGCCGTTGGGGTTGTTCCACTGGACCTTGATGATGGGCCAGGAGCCACCGGTGGCGTGGACGTGCTTCAGATCTCGCGAGCGCCGGATCGTGCCTCCGCGCACGGTCAGTGTCTTCTGAGAGGGGAACACGATGTTAAGTTCTGTAGGGCCATACCAGCGGACATCGCAGCACTGTTCTAGGAAATGGTAGGTGGCGTAACAGGTCCCCTGATCATCGAAAAAGCCGGGAAGTGTGATGAACTTGGCGCCTTGTGCGCCACGCCCCGTGGCCTTGTGATAATCGATTCGGTTGCGGTACGATTCAAGCGCATGACCATAGGTGGACCTGCCCAGTTCCTTTCTATTCTCCTCCGTATCCCGCCAGTCGCGCCCGATCAAGACGATCGTATTCGGCCGGATCTGTATGAGGTATTCCAGTGATTTGAAGTCATCGCCCTTGATGCCCAAGATACTTGTCTGCTTACTTTCACCCACAAGAATACGGGTTCCCGCCGTCTCTTCACGATCCGTACTTACCGGTACGACGGCGCCCGTGATTTTCTGGATATGATACTGGAGTTCCAGGGCCGCCAGGTGTGCCGACGGTGTCGGATCCTTCGCAACCACAATGGTGGCGTTCGGCTTGCCGTCACGAACCAGCGTTATCTCCACCGATCTGCTCTTCTCGGCGGCGGAGACAGTCAGGCATACTCCGAGCATCAGGATCGCCGTGGGCACTTTTTTTGCTAATATCATTGTGCTCTCCTGTTTACATCCAGCGGATGGCCTTGCCAAATCCTTGGGTCCTGCATTGTTCTGATTGCGCGAGCCTCCGCTGGAACGAAAGGTTAGGCCAGCTACATTTTCGAACCATCATGATGCCTGCATGCTACCGGCATTCCTCCAGATGCGTCGCAAAAGAATCTCACAACCTGTGGCACCTTCCCGATGATTCTCCGCATCAGTGCGTTATCCCACGTAGCGAGTCGGAAGTCAAGCCCGCCTTCCCGTTGCTCGCCCCGGCAAAGGCACCGGGGACGGCTTGGCGAAACATGTAATAGAGGGCTGATAGACTTGGAGGGCAATGCTCCGATCATCCCCGAAGACGGCCAAATCGGCGCGGATTTCGTGCTTGAGGACCATGAATTCCGGGATGATAAAACGTCCTCTCTAACAGGCAAAAACCAGATCCCTGGATTTGTAACACATGATATCTTCGCAACAGACGTCCACATCCTCGATTACAGACCTGAAGAAGGCGTTTTCGCCACATAGCTCGACCACAACCGCGGAACCTGCCTCTCTGCCCCCTACGCTGGACCGTCTGTCCCCCCGCTTCTCGAATTCAGGCGCCGTACACTGGAAGAAGTGCGCGATACGCCACTGTCCACAGATACAGTGAACGACCAGTGCTTCAAGGTATCCGTTTCGGGTCGCGATCGACAGGCTGCGTGCGATGGAACAAGCCACTTGCTTTCCCATTGCGCGGGATCGGTCGTTGCGTGGAGGACACGGCGCGCGTTACGGTTTTACTGACTGCGAAGGGAGTTCTCGCCATTTCCTTTAGCGGTTTGCCTGGCAGATTCATTCAAAGACGCCATCCCGTAGGGAAGTCTGGCTAACCCCGACCGAAAGATAGCATGTGGGCCGTGAGACTCATGGTATAGGGTTGGGTTCGAACAAAAAACCCCAACAAGGAGGATCACGGCCATGGATAAGAAAATGACATTGGAGGCGGCTGAAGGCAAGAGAATTGTGTTCATGAGGGGCGAGAAGGTGGATGTGGGCTTTGATCTGCACAAGAAAGACTACAGCGCCACGATGTGGA
>JABMQX010000020.1 GCA_013203085.1 bacterium
GAGGCTCGACATGCTCCTGTATGCATTGGAGGACGGGTCTGAGACGAAACTTTGGATTGTGAAAGAAACCAAGCAATGATTCGAGAGGGCAATTGCCTGCGCCACGACCAAGACCTGCCAGAC
The DNA here is from genome assembly GCA_013203085.1 of bacterium. Taxonomy (GTDB): domain Bacteria; phylum Auribacterota; class JABMQX01; order JABMQX01; family JABMQX01; genus JABMQX01. The sequence goes on from JABMQX010000020.1 coordinate 124, forward strand.
TCCGCGACCAGATAAGGGAACTGGACGAACTGGAAGTCGTCTACGGCTGAGCCCCGTGTGGGCACCTTCCCAGAACGACCCTGACCCCGACATCCTACACCATGATCTGCCCCAATCGTGTCGTGGAAAGTCGTAAATGGCGGATCCGAATCCTAATCTTGATTATGTGGAATGGTCGTCGAGCTGAATGGCCCGGCGGTGGGGGGTCGGATGCGACAACTTATTACCTGGGGTGTCGTGTGACGGTGTTGAGCCAACCCGAGGGGCATTGTTCTAACCAGGCGTCCTCTCTCCGTAGGCTGGCACTCCTTTTTGGAGACTGAGGAGCCCATCCACGCTGGCCGGGTGTTTGGCAATGCTATCCCTTCGGTTCAATTCATCACGGCAACAAGAACGCGCCAATAACATAAGGCAGCAAGGCCAGCAGTGCCAACAGGGCACGCCTACGTTGCTTTGTGTTGTAGCTATCCCAGTTGAAAAGGCAGGTTGCCAATCCAAACGCCAGCACGCCTCCTGTCAGCAAGATGATGATCGACCATAGCGGGTCAAAATCGGCCTGCAGATTCTGGGCCAGCCCTCGGAAGGCATTCATCGCGTGGGTCGCAGGCAAAAGCAGTGCGACTCTACCCAACGCCTCCGGCAGCAATTTGTAAGGCAGCATCAGTCCCCCCAGGATCATCGAAGGCAAGAAGATGAGTTGTGACCATAGCACGGTCATCTGCGAAGTAGGCGAGATGACACCTATCAGCAGCCCCAGCCCGACGCAGGCAAAGGCCATCAGGATGAAGATCAAAACAAAGCTGGGCCAATCGACAGGCAGCGGTGCGTTGAAGAACAGCGGCGCCGTCGCCGTGATGACCACCGCCAAAATCACCAAATGCAAGAAGGTGGTCAGCCCCGGGATGAGCAGTATGGAAATTGCCGGCACCGCGTTAACCTTGTAGCTGCGGAAAATGCCGGCTTCGCGTGCCGCCACCAGCGGCGGGGGCATGCCCAGCAGCGTGCTTGCCAGGATGGCAAAGACAACCATCGCCGGTGTCATCGTCTCGCGAAAAGCTGGGTTCACCGTGGTCAGGAGCAGTCCCATCATAGCGTAGAAGCCCAAGGGGAACAGATAAGTCATCAAGAGCAATGTTCTGTTCCGGATGCCGGTGCGAAACTCGAATGAGAAGTGATTGACAAAGGCCTTCATCGGGGGCTGCCTGTGTTTGTGATTTCCAGAAAGCGATCTTCCAGAGAAGGACGTTCGACCCGCAAATCGATCAGCGTGTCTCCCTGCGCATCGATGTGCGCGATAATGGCCGAAACCGTAGGGCCGACATCGGTGCTGAAATAGATGGTATACTCATCTTTGAACATATGCTGATTTACAGCCGGGAAGGTAACGCTAGGTTTGGATAGACTGGAGCCTTTCGTGCGAACGGAGATCTTGGTCAGGCCCGCGCCCGTGGTGGTGAGCTCAAGTGGGGTGCCTGTCGCGACGATCTTGCCATGCAGCAAGATCGCGACGCGGTCTGCCATTTGTTCCGCTTCGGCCATGTCGTGCGTGGCGAGGATGATGGTGGCGCCTGTCTCTTTCAGTTCACGCATCAGATTGTGCAAAGCGACACGCGAAGCGACATCAAGTCCGGCAGTGGGCTCGTCCAGAAAGAGCACCGGCGGATTATGGGCAATCGCCAGGGCCAACGCCAGCCGGCGCTGTTGGCCAGTAGAAAGCTCATGATATTGTGCGCTTCTCTTCTCTGTCAGGCCCAAACGTTCCAGCACCTCATAGCGCGGATCTACGCCGTGGTAAGTGCAGAAAAGCCTCATCGCCTCGTCAACGCGGATACTTGGCGGCAGGCCTGAGGTCTGCAATTGCACACCGATCAGGTTACGCAGTTGGCGGAATTGGCGGGTGGGGTCAATGCCCGTAACCCGCAACGATCCGCCGTCGGGTGTGCGAAGCCCTTCCAGACACTCCAGCGTACTTGTCTTCCCTGCTCCGTTCGGTCCCAGAAGGCCGAATATCTCGCCGCGCTGTACATCAAACGCAATGCCATCTACGGCCACGACATCGCCGTAAGTTTTACGGAAGTCTCTGACATCAATTACGGTGTCATTCACAGAAGTTGTTCTCGGTTTAGAGTTTTTTTGACCGACTCCTTCAACCACTTGACGGCGAGGAAGCCGGTTAACGTCCCGGGCACCGCCTCCGGCCGTCGGCCCCTAAGCTGCATGTCCCTCGTAGCCGATGTTCGGCACAGACATATATCATATTTGATGACTTTTTCCTATTTGTTTAAGAGTCGCTGTTGCCTCAGGCGACCTATTGAAAATCTTATCGAGTCTCTTAGAAGGATACTCGTCACAATAAGCATAGTTTTCGACATTCTTCTCCAATCCGCATTGTCTCACATCACAATCTTCGCAAAAGCTAATCGCGCTTCCCC
>JABMQX010000226.1 GCA_013203085.1 bacterium
ACGCGACACTACGTTCGCCACCCCCGAAAGATAGGTAGAAACTCGTCCCGGGACCATGGCGCCGGGCACCATGAGCCACTGGTCCGCGTGGCGACGAGCGCCGGGGTTGAGGGGATCGGCAACACGTTGGACGACAGCCTGGTCGGCAAAACGCTCGGGGAACTCCTCGAAGTCCGGACGGGGTGTCTGCGCCTCCGGCAGTCGGCTCGGCCCATCGTCAAACCATCGTCCGAGGCCGTGCTGCTCGACATCGTCGGGAAGCTGTTGAAGCGACCGGCAGCGGAGCTGCTCGGCGCAATCGTGCGGCGCGACGTGCCCTGTTATGACGGGAGCATCTACATGCGAGACCTGGAAAACCAGGAAGGCGTGATTCTCAGCGATACGACTGACGGTATGGAAGCAGGGCACCGGGCGTTCAAAATCAAGATCGGGCGAGGAAACTGGCTCAAAGACCGCCGCCTGGGATACGAGCGAGACGTCCGCGCGATTCGCATCGTCCACAAGGCGCTCGCCGGCCGCGGGCACGTCCTTGTGGATGCGAACAACTACTATAACCTCGATGAATCCATTCGATTGCTCCGCGACACCGCTAAGATCAAGCTGTTCTGGGCCGAGGAGATGTTCAGAGAAGACGCCGCCAACCACGACGACTACCGCAGGTTGCACACATACATCAAGGACAACAAGCTGTCCACACTGTTGGCCGACGGCGAAAGCGGGCGCGGCGGCGGGGACCTCTTGACTTTGCTGAAGGAGGGCGTCGTCCAGGTCTCCCAGCCGGATATTCGCACGCTGGGCATCTTTCGTTTTCTGGACTACGCAAGGGAGATCGAGCCGTTCGGCGCAACCATCGCTCCGCATACATGGGCAAAGCAGCTCGGCGTGCTCGAAACCTGTCTCGTGGGGATGGTGACGCCGAACTTCACGATGGTCGAGGATTGCCGGCTCGAATCCAACGTGGTGAAGCTCCCACACCTGAGCATTCGCGACGGGAAGATGACAATGGGCGACGCCCCGGGCTTGGGTGTCGTGGTGGACGAGGCCGCCTACAAGAAAGAGTCCGCCCCGCGTGCCAGGACGGTCAGGGCCGAGTGAGATTGCACCGTTCACCCCATATGATGTCCCGCTTCGCAACGTCGCAACGGAATCAAAAGCCACCCGGCTTGCCCGGCAGGTCTGGCCCGGAGCGTCTCAGTGCGGTTTACGAAATCGAGCGCCAGGCGGAAATGGAGAGAGTTTATCCGGGAGGTTCATCGGCCGTGGCCTCCACAAATATGCGATTCTGCGACACGAACGAATGGGAGGAAACATGATGGAAGACACAAAAATCACCCGCCGAACTTTTCTACGCGATGGCACTTTGGCGGCGGCTGGCCTTGCGCTGCCGTTCGGCACTGCCAGCACAGCTTCGGTGTGGTCGAATGTTGACACTGCAAAAGCGAAAGAGGTGCAACGTGCTGCGATCTTCAACGAATACCGCTATGGCCACATGGTTCAGGAGTACTACGTGCAGCGCCTCCGCGAGATAGCACGTCGGCGAGCCAAAGCCCGCTCGGCGGTTCGCACGCCCAAGCAGGTGATGAAGCTTCGCGACGAAGTGCGCCGGAAGCTCCGGGAGTGTTTCGGCCCCCTTCCTGCACGCACACCGCCGAACGCGCGCATCACCGGCAAGGTCGAACGTGAACACTATACGATCGAGAAGGTCATCTACGAGAGCCGCCCGAACTACCTCGTGACGGCTAATCTGTACATTCCCAAAAATGCCACAGGACGGATGCCGGCGGTCTTGGGTACGTGCGGCCACTCCCGGAATGGCAAGGCGTCTGTCCCGTACCAGGAGTTTAGCCGGAACCTTGCAAGGCAGGGATATGTGGTGCTGATCTACGATCCGCCCTCACAAGGCGAACGCATCGAATATCCGGACAGTGAAGGCGCGCCCCGAGTCAGTTTCGGTGTTCATTCCCACAACATGGCCGGTAACCAGATGGCCCTTTGCGGGGGCAACTTCGCGTTGTGGGAAGCGTGGGACGGCATACGCGGAGTTGACTACCTCCTTTCCCGGCCCGACGTGGACCCCAAGCGAATCGGCGTGACGGGCAATTCCGGAGGCGGTACGCAAACATCCAACCTTAACGCTCTCGAGGACAGGTTCACGATGTCGGCGCCGAGCTGTTTTGTTACTCGTTATCGTTACAACCTCGAGAACGAGGAGCCGACTGACGCGGAGCAGGTTTTCCCCGGGGCCCTCGCGGCGGAATTGGATATGGCAGACTTCTTCGTGGCGCAGATTCCGCGACCGACCATCCTTGTCGGGCAGATCAACGACTTCTTCGATGTCCGCGGTCTCCGGGAGACTTACGAGGAGCTTCGCCGCCTGTACGCAATCATCGGCGCCGAGAAGAACATCCAGCTCTACGTTGGCCCTGAGA
>JABMQX010000227.1 GCA_013203085.1 bacterium
GGCGCTATGATGCAGTCTTCTTCGTCCAGTCCGACAATCGCCTGGACGGTCAGCTCCTTGAGGAAATCAGAGTATTCCTTTGTGGCCCTCGTCTTTTGCAGCCTGTCTCGGACCCTTGCCAGGACCTCCTGAATGATTTCACCGCGCGCTCGGAGAATCATCTTCTTCATCTCGAGCGAGACGCCCGATGTGGCTCTCGTCTGAATCCTTTTGCCCTGGGCTTCTGCGGCGGTCTTGCCTTCACGGCTGATCCTCTCCGCCTCCTTAAGGGCGTCCTCGCCTTTTCTTTCGGCGGCGTGGCGCGCTCTTCCAAGAATTGTCTCTATTTCTGCCTGCGCATCCTTCCTTATCTGTTCGCAGAAGGCGAGAACGGAAGAAGTCGAGGCGCCGGGGGAGGCGTTGTCGGCATGGGCGGGCTCTTGCGTGTTCGGAAGACCTTCTTGTTGGTCTTCTCTTTTGTAGGAACTGTCATTTCCGTCAGGCATGAGTTCCTCAAATGCTTATGCCGATGGCTTCCCTCACGATATCCGACGCCGATTTCCTCGTCGGCAGGGGCCCCGTGCTGTCGGGGATCTCCACGACAAAGGGCAAATCATGTTTTTGTGTAAAGGCGTCAACTTCGGACCGAATGAGCTGCGAGATTCTTTCCGTAATTACGACGATTTGCACATCGGTGTCCGCGACAGCGCTTCGGAAGAGCGCCGATGCGGCCGCCCGGTCCTTTGCCACGCGCCCGCGAATTCCCGCGAAGCGAAAGCCGAGGACAGTATCATCGTCTCCGATTAGAAGGAGTTTCGCCATAGTTTCGCCTGCGATTGGCGCCTTAGCCCGCTGCGCTCGGTCTGGTACCTCACACAGCGTGTAATATCGGGAGCCTCAGAATGATTATCGCGATGATCAGCCCATAAATGGCAATTCCCTCTGCGAGTCCGACGAATATGAGGGCTCGCCCTGCCATTTCGGGCCTTTCGCTCATCGTGCCGAGAGCTGCTGCGCCGACATAGGCGACGGCGATCCCGGCTCCCAGGGAGCCTACGCCGGTGCAAATAGCGGCGGCGATGAGGCCCATGCTGGCGACTCTTGCCTCCTCTGGTGTCCAAGCCTTCTGTGTGCCGTCGCCGGGTGCTTCGGCTTTAGCAAGCTCGCCCGCTTTGACGGAAATGCATGCAAGCATCACTGCACACAGTGCAAAAACGAGCAGAGCCGACATCTTGATAGCCAGCTTATGCCATTTCGTGAGCTTCCTTTTTCCTTTCACCATGAAACGCCCCCTTCAGTTCGCTTATTGACGTGAGCAGTTATGAGCCTGCCTAATAAGATGCCTCGGCATGCTCCGAGAGACACCTCAGGGAACAGTGCTCGGCAACTTCAGTGGCGCAAACGCCGTCCCGCCAGCCCGGAAGAACTTTCCGAAGAACTCGTAGTATTCCAACCTCAGAGCTTGCACAGTAACGACGAGGCCCTCCAGAGCAATCATCCCCGCGTTGCCGAGGATGTGAATGACAATCGGCAGTGCCGGTCCTCCTCCCTTCAAGACGTCCGCAAGACTGAAAACCGCAATGAACAGGCCGGCATGAGCGATGGCAAAAGCCGCCACTCTCAGGAAAGATAAGGTGTTTGTGAAAAATGTCAGAACCGTCTCAAAAGACTCCCCCAACATGTGGCCGACGGACCTAACGGCATAGAGGGCCATGCCGCCTTCAGGGCCCGGCATCCGGGGATGACTCAGTTTTTCTATGGGCGCCTTCAGTAAAGCGGCAACGAAGGGCATTGCGATCAAGACGGCAACCAGGGTTGGGCTGGCGGTTCTGCCCCCAATGAACCCGATTGCTAAAGCGACACCGAGCCAGTAAAACGCTAAGCCCATCAGGCCTTTCCAGTCGAAGAGGCCCGCTGCCCATTCCTTTCTCGTGATGGCGGAGACAGCGCTGAACACAAGACCGAGGCTTATCATGCCCATCCCAAAGAACAAGGCAATGGTCAGCAACGCGCTAACCTTCTCGATAGGCTCGAATCCGCGGTAGGGAAGGACGTTTCTAAAGCCGAAAACGCTCCCGTAAAGGAGACCGAATAGTACTGCTGATGACCCACACCACATGAGAAGTTGTCCGACCCGCCGGATGCCACTTGCTTTTTTCCAGCGCGACACCAGCGCCCCGAGAATTGCCATCACGACCCCTTGACCCACATCGCCGAACATCGCGCCGTACATGAACAGGAATGTGGGAGCGACAACGATCGTGGGGTCAATGGAATTGTAGGCGGGCCGACCGTAGTTGGCAACCAGCATCTCAAAGGGTTTAAGGACCTTCGGATTCTCGAACACAATTGGCACATCGACCCTCTCGCCGTGTTGCGATAAGAGCTCCTCGGCCCTCTGTACCTCGATGAGACATCGGTCTCCGCACGCCTTTCGGAGTCCCTCGATGACCTTTTGACGGCTGTGGCGTGGCGTCCACCCCGAAATGAGGTAGGTTCTGGCGGTCTTCCTGAATCTGCTCTTCGCCACCCTTGTGAGCTTCTGGAAGCTGATCTGCGAAAGCACTTTCTGCAGGAAGGGAAGGTGGGCTGCCCTGCATCTGTCAACCGCGGAGCGCGCTCTGTCAAGTTCTTCCTTCGCGGTGTGAATTCGCTCCTCCAGATGTTCCATCAGCTCATCGGGCAATGGTGCCTTCTTGTCAGTGACGGGTGTGCGTTCGAGCCCCACCTCGTCCGCGGCCTTCCGGAGCAGGTCACGGTCTTTCTTCAAGACTATCGCCATCAGGGCGACGCTGCCCTTTTCCTCAGGAAATGTCAGCACAACGTTCGGGACATCAGAAAGCAATCTCTTGAAGAGATCGAGGCTTTTCTCCGGGAGCCGCCCGAGGACAAGCTCCAACAGTGTGTAGCGAGACCCCACAGCGATGCCGAACTTCTGGCGAAAATCACGTGTGGCTTGCGAGGTGGCTTCCCTGAGAGCGGCGAGGTTCTGCGCAGCGAGGTCCCTCGCAGTGACGATGGAGTTGACCTCCGTTGCTATTCTCTCCAACGTTTTTCTGTCTTCGTGGGGGTCGAAAGGCTGAAAAGCCGTCCCCTGGCTGAGAACCTCCGGCACCGGTGCCAGTTTTTCGGCAATGGAGCGAGCCAAACGCTCGACCTCTGTGAAAGCGCGGGAATCGTCATCCTCGACGGTCTGAAGTCCAGATTCATCCGCCCACGGTTCCAGGTCGGTAACGCTGACCAAGTGAACTAAGCGGCACCTTATCAATTGGGAGGTGGCGAGGTCCACGTCAGAGTCAAGAACCAGGACATTCAGGTGAAGCATTCTCGCCGGTCTGAGCATGACTGCTTAGTTTCTCCATCCTTGGGCACGCGACGGCAGAAGGCGTCGCGCTTTCGCGGACTAAAAATTCACGACGTTCCTCTCGATCTGGTCCCTCGGCAGACGGAGAGCTTTTCCGTTAAGTATGGTGATAATGTTGGAGATTTCCATCTTTTTCAAGCGCAAATAAGCTATTGCGACGCCTATCGTGAAGGGGAATCCCCCCAGAGCGTGCTTGATTTGTCCAACGAACATTTCCCTCAGCAGTGCCTCGAGGAGATGGAGAGCCTCCGTTTCTTCTTTGAGTTGCAGCAGGTCCGACACGCCCTTGTACAGGCCGGTGAGGAGCTGCGAGAGCAAGGACTCTTGGTCCTCAGCCGGATACACGTCCCTCAGGAATTGCTCGCTAATCTGGTACCCATTGGGGAGCATCAAGCTGGTGATCTCTGCAAGGCTGAGATTGTAGTATCGCCTGAAACGAACAATCCAGTTGATGTTCAAAATGTCAATCTCGATTCCGATCAACTTTGCAGCGATCTTCCTGTCGGGGCCAGAAAGGTCTCCGATGGCATTGCACGTCGCCACGTACAGTTGCCTATCCAGGGCGACCTCAGGATAGAAAAGGGAATTGGCTTCCTTGTATTTCTCTCGTGCTTCAGTAAGTGGTTTTCTGTAAGGAGTGTCCTCCAGAAGCACGATCACTTCCTCGAAGCTGGCTGCCTCCAGAATAGAATCAACGGGGATTTCGTAACATATTCGGTCTCGGTAAATGAACTCCTTCTCCTCATCAAGGTTTGCATTCCAGACTCGGAGGATGACTTTGAGGTTTTCCACTTCATATTTGCGCATGAGCTCGCTGAGGAACTTGCTGACGTTCCCTTTGGCGTGAGCGGCAACATCCCTGTGAGCGGCTATGAGCCTGCCAACGAGCGCCGATTCGAGGTGACGGATATTCCGCAGAGTTCGCACGTCATCTAAAATGTCCCCATACTCAGTATGGCGGAGGGCCTCACAGGCCTCGTCGATGTCAGAAGCCGCCATGATTGCCTCGTACTGTTGGGCTGAGAGGAGCTTGCCCAGCTTAGCCCTCAGTCTGGCGTTCGAGTACGCGTAATTCGCAAGGCGTGCCATGTTGACTTTCTCCGCTCATCCCCGCAGGCGA
>JABMQX010000228.1 GCA_013203085.1 bacterium
ACCCGAAACCCATCCATGGTCGCTTCCAGGGCCCGAATGGCGTCCGTCTCAACGACGATGACGTTGGACCCCATTCCCCTTGCTCGACAGGCTAACCCCCGGCCGCACCAGCCGTAGCCCGCCACCACAAATACCGTCCCTGCGAGGAGAACATCTGTCGCCCGAAGGATCCCCTCAATCGTTGACTGTCCTGTCCCATAGCGATTGTCGAAAAGATATTTCGTTTTCGCGTCGTTGACCGCTATCACGGGGAATTTCAGTTTCCCTTCCCTGTCCATGGCGCGGAGGCGATTGACTCCAGTGGTGGTCTCCTCCATGCTGGCGATTATCTTCGAGGCGACCTCAGGGTGTTTGGAATTGATGATGTGGACGAGGTCCGCTCCATCGTCCAGAGTGATCCGCGGAGCGTGCGCGACAGCCGCCTCGATATGCCTGTAATATGTCGCTCTGCTTTCTCCCTTGATGGCGTACGTCGAGATTCGCCAATCTTTCACGAGAGAGGCTGTCACATCGTCCTGGGTCGAAAGTGGGTTCGATGCGCACAGGGCAACCTCCGCCCCGCCAGCCTTGAGGGTCCTTGCCAGGTTTGCTGTCTCCGCGGTGATGTGCAAACACGCGGAAATCCTCAAGCCCTTGAGGGGCTTCTTCTCCTGAAATCGTTGCCTGACTATTCTCAGGACAGGCATATCACGGTCCGCCCATTCGATTCTCCGCTTCCCCTCATTTGACAGACTCAGGTCCTTCACGTCGAACGAAATCGCCTTGCTCATAGATGATTTCCTTTTCTTTTTCTTGTTAAGTCCACCCCTTATTTCCGCTTGACTGCCTTCCCGCGGGAAAGCCCGGCCTCCTTCCTGAGCAACTCCGCTTTATCGGTTTTCTCCCACGTAAAGTTCTCACCATCCCTTCCGAAATGTCCGTAGCAGGCTGTTTCCTTGTAGATGGGCCTTCGCAGGTGAAGGTGCCGAATTATCCCCTTTGGCGTCAGATCGAAGTGCCTCCCGATCAGCTCCACCACTTGCGATTCCGGTATCTTGCCTGTTCCGAAAGTGTTGACGCTTATCGCCAGCGGCTTTGCCACGCCTATGGCATAACATAGCTGAACCTCACATTCATCGGCTATTCCGGCAGCGACGATGTTCTTGGCAGCGTAACGGGCTGCGTACGTGGCGCTGCGGTCCACCTTCGTGGGGTCTTTCCCTGAGAAGCATCCCCCGCCGTGATGGCACCTGCCCCCATACGTGTCCACGATGATTTTTCTGCCCGTCAGCCCGGAATCACCTCGAGGCCCTCCGACGACAAAGCGTCCCGTCGGGTTGACGTGATAGACTGTCTCTGAATCAAGCATCCTTTTCGGAATGACCGCCTTGATAACCTTCTGAATGAGGTCGTTCTGAAGGCGGGAATGTGAAACGTCCGCCGTGTGCTGGGCGGAAAGTACAACGTTATTGACTCGGACGGGCTTCGTTCCTTCGTACTCGATGGTAACCTGACACTTGCCGTCCGGTCGCAGGTAGGGGAGGACTTTCTTTCGTCTCACTACTGCCAGTTTTCGCATGAGCTTATGAGCGAGCATAATCGGCAGGGGCATCAACTCCCGCGTTTCCCGACAGGCATAGCCAAACATAATGCCCTGGTCTCCGGCGCCCATTTCCTTGTGAAGTCCCTTCCCTTCCAGAACGCCCTGGGCAATGTCGGGGGACTGTTGCCCGATACAATTGATCACCGGACACGTCTCATAGTCAAAACCGAGGGACGGGTCATCATACCCTATCTCCTTGACCGTCTTGCGGACCACTTCCTCTAAGTCCACGTATGTTCTGGTGGTAACTTCTCCGGCGATAATAACCATGCCCGTCGTCACAAGCGTTTCGCAAGCCACCCTTGCGGTGGGGTCTTTTTCAAGCACGGCGTCGAGAACCGCGTCCGAAATCTGATCTGCCACTTTGTCCGGATGTCCCACTGCCACTGACTCAGAAGTCAACAAATATCTTCCATCCATTCTCTCGTCTCTCCTCCCAAAGCACTATCAACCTTGATCAAAAACAAACTTTTTTTCTTATCACGACTTAATCGCTGTGCTCCGCGCCTCTGGGGCGCGAGTTAGGCAATTTCCCCTCCACTCACTCTTCGGACTGCCCCCGGGGGCCGCTGAACAGCCTGTCCGCCTCCCGATACGTCTTTTCGTCGCCGATATCGTACCACGACCCTTTCAGGACTTTGCCATGAACGGGAATTTGCTTGTATAGCCACTGTATGTAATGCCCGGGGGCGTCCCGATTTCCCCCTCCTTCGAGGTACTGTTTCACAAGAGGGAGAGAGGTCCCCTCAAAAAGGTAAAGACAGATAGCCACCAGGTTCGATCTTGCCCTTTGTGGCTTTTCCTCGAAGAAGACGATTCGCCCCGGTGGGTCCAGCTCCACTGTGCTGAATTTCTTGACAAGCTGCGGATCGTCGCAGACGTGAAGGCCCGCCGATGTGCCTTTCTCCGCGAAGAAGGACGCGAACTCCTGCAAGCCGAAATCAAAGAGGTTATCGCCCCCCACCACCAGAAGGTCGTCATCAATTCCTTCCTTCTCGATGACGAAACTGATGTCCGCCACCGCCCCGAGCCTGTTCTCGTCCCGAGTGCTGCCGTCGTTGACGATGACAACAGGTTTGGATACGGGTGAACGCTCCGCCCACACACGGAAATCCTCGAAGAACATGTCGTTCACCACCACATATATACGGTCAATTTCCTCGATCTCATCAATCTTTTCGATTACATAGTCAATCATTGGCCGCCCACCTATCGCAAGAAGCGGCTTCGCCTTATTCAGCGTGAGAGGACGCAAGCGGACAGCATATCCCGCAGCCAGAACTAAGGCTTTCATATCTTTTTCAGCAAGGCCCCCACCCAAGTTAGCATATCCATTTCACACGACATCGAGCTCCGGTACAACTGTTCTCACAACCTCGCGCGCCCGCGATTCTATCTCGGCGGGTGAAGTGTACGTCATCACTTCTTCGATAAACTCCTTGGCGTCAGCGTACGAAAGGCCCCTGATGACGTTTTTAATTCCGGGAACAACCGCAGGACTGGCGCTGATCTCATCCAAACCCATCCCTAAGAGGATCAGGCACATCGCGGGGTCAGCAGCCATCTCACCACAAATACCCACCCAGATGTTGTTCCTGTGTCCCTCCTCCACAGTCCTTTTCACGAGGCGCAGGATCGCCGGATGACACGGCTGATACAGATGGGCGATCTTATCGTTCACTCTATCCACCGCGAGGGTGTACTGAATAAGGTCGTTCGTCCCGATGCTGAAGAAATCCACTTCTTTCGCCAAAATATCCACGGTCAACGCCGCGGAAGGCACTTCAATCATCACGCCGATTTCGAAATCCTCCGCGTGGGGGATACCTTCTCTGCCGAGTTCTTCTTTCACTTCGGCGACAATAGTGTTGGCCTTGATGACCTCCTTGACGCAGGAGATCATCGGGTACATCAACTTGAGATTACCGAAAACACCCGCGCGGAGAATGGCTCTGAGCTGAACCTCGAAAATGTCCCTCCGCTCTAAGCAAAACCGGATCGCCCGCCAGCCGAGAGATGGGTTGAACTCGAAGGGGATATTCAGGTTGGTGATGAACTTGTCCCCACCGAGGTCCATGGTCCGGATGATTACGGGATGGGGATTGACTCCCTCCAGCACCGTCTTGTACGCCTCGAACTGCTCCTCCTCGGAAGGAAGGTCTGAACGATTCATGTAGATGAACTCGGTCCTGTAGAGTCCTACCCCCTCGGAGCCGCTCTCGATGACGGAGGGAACCTCCGCCGGCAATTCGATGTTCGCCGAAAGGGTGATCCGGCGCCCATCCTGCGTCTCCGCCGGGAGGTCCCGAAAGCGCGAGAGCTGATCTCTATAGGCTTCTATCCTCCGGAGTTCCGCTCTGCCACGTTCCAGGGCCCCCTTCGTAGGATTGATCGTGACGGTTCCCCGGCGACCGTCAATCACCAGCACGTCTCCCCCTTGAACCATCATCGTGATCTGGTGCAGCCCTACTACCGCTGGAATCCCCAGAGCCTTCGCCATGATGGCCGTATGGGAACTCTGACTTCCGGCATCTGTCGCGAATCCCAGCACTTTCCCCCTCTCCATCCTCGCCGTATCGGACGGAGAGATGTCTCTGGCAATGATTATCGAGGGAGAAGGCACCTTGCACACATCGCTTCGCTCAATCCCTCCGAGATTCTCCAGCACGCGATTCATGACGTCCGTAATGTCCGCTCGCCTTTCTGCAAGGTACTCATTCCCGGAGCCGTACAGCAGGTGCAGGTAGCGGTGCACCGTCTGATAGAACGCCGCGTCCACGTTCTTCTTCTCCGTCGCGACGACTTCGCGGACGTCCTGGATCACTTGCTCATCGTCCAGTATCATAAGCTGTGCGTCGAAGATCCCCGCGTGGTCCACCCCCAGCCGGCTCAAAGTTCTCTCCCGCAGAACCTGTATCTGCTCCTTCGTCTTCGCCAGGGCATCCAAAAAACGGCGTAACTCTTCCGCGACCTCGCTGTCGGTGATCTTTCTTTCAACCGGGTGATACTCCTCCGATTGAGGCAAAATGAACACAGGCCCCATGGCTATGCCCGGGGAAACTCCAATCCCCTGGAAGACTTTTTCCTGTAGCTTACTCATCTTCGCCGAATTTGTTCTCTATCAATTTGCCGATGGCCTCGATGGCTTCTCGGGCGTCCGGGCCGATGGCGGTAACTTTCAGCAATGCTCCTTCCGCCGCCGCCAGCGTAATGATTCCCATGATGCTTTTACCGTTCACTTCCTCGGAGTTCTTCTTGATGAAGATATCCGACTCGAACTTGTTCGTCAGGTTCGCCAGCATCCGCGCAGGACGAAGATGCAGGCCGAGGGAGTTCACGATGCGAAAACTCATCTCGACTTTGCTGTTGTTGCTGTTTTCCCTGCTCATATCGAAACAAGCGAACCGCCTTTGTCTCCAATCTTTCGCTATGGATGACCGTCAATCCTTTGTGAGAACCGTCCCTACCGCGCCCTCATGCTCCTAATTAGCTGTTCATCTAACGCACGGGCAGGGTTGAACCCCATGGATTTCAACCTGTGGTTCAGAGCCGCCGTCTCCACCATCAAGACGAGGTCTCTTCCCGTACGGACCGGTATCGTCAGATGCGGTACCGGTTTGTCGAGAATTCTTATGGTATCTTCCTCTATTCCCAGCCGTTCATATTCCTTGCGCGGGTCCCACCTCTCCAGTGTGATAGCCAGGTCAATCTGGCTCTCTTCCCGAAAACAGACTGCTCCGAAGAGCTTTTGGACATTGATGATGCCGAGACCCCGTATCTCCATGTGATGCCTCGTCAACTCGCTCCCGCTCCCGATGAGATACTTCCTCTCCCTTAGCTTTATCCGCACGACATCGTCAGTGATTAAGCGGTGCCCTCTCGCCAGCAGCCCCAGGGCGGTCTCACTTTTCCCAACGCCGCTTTTCCCTTCCAGAAAAACTCCTTCTCCAAACACCTCCACCAGATTACCTTTCAGCGATATGCTCGGAGCAAACTCGTTGTCGAGGAACACCGTAATGCGATCAATTAGATCCACCGTCACAAGCGGCGTCCTGAACAACGGCACCTTCAGCCGGTCAGCTTCCTCCAGAAGCTGTTTTAAAGCGCAGTAGCGCCTCGCAACGATCATGCACGGGACTTTCCTACTCAAGATTTGGGCGATGCGTGCTCTGCTCACATCGGGCTCCAGGCTCCACAGATAAGTGATCTCCACCTTCCCAAGAATCTGCACGCGACGCCATGCGAAGTAATCAACATAGCCTGCTAACGCAAGCCCCGGACGGTTTATCTCCGGCCACCTTATTCTCCGATTGAAACCGTCTTTCCCGGCGACGAGCGTCAACTGCAGCTCGTCCTTCATCTTCTCGTAGAACTCAGATATTGATATTCCCTTCATTTTCCAATGTCCCCCCAGATTTGATGGCAGCGGGTTCAGCCGAACACTCAAACATCTCTCACTCGCCGCGGATGTTCCCCGGCGGGGCTTGGAGCTGGAGAATCAGAATATAGAACATCTTGAGTGCACTAACAAATGGAACCGGGAGACGCGAAGAATCCTCAGCGGACCTGCCGCGGCTTGACCGCGCAGCCGTCGCCCACTACAATCTCCGAAAGATCAAACACTTCTAACAGAAATGCGCCTTTCGGTCAACCCTTTTCCGCCACGGGTCATGCCTGCGTTCCAGTGGCAAAAGAAGACGAAATTCCGTGGAAGTAACACCCCCTTGCGTTCGCTGCCCAGTCCTCCTGGCGCACATGGCACGATGAACATCTTGATCGTTGACGGCCATACCTGCTACCCTGACCTTTCGGGGAAGCCTGAGGAGACTCCGCCGGATCTCTTGACCTAGACAGGAGTGTCTGTGGCAATCCGGTTCGTCGAGGAAATGGCACAGGCACATGGCGAAGGCATCAAGCCAGCGGTGGAATCCGACAGTTGCAATGTTCTACGGACCGCAGGAAAGCTGCAAATGAAGCGACCTTTTCTGAAATTGAGCAGAGGCCTCTGGGGATTGAATATCTCCGGGATTGCGGTTATCTGCGCCTTCACTGCGACCGGATTTCTGGGTGGGCTATCGTGGGTATTCGATACGACAGCGAACTTTCGCGTCCAGTACCTTGCCTGTTTGGTCGTTGCCGCGATCTTTTTGCTCATCGGAAGGAAATGGCGGTGGGCGGTGCTGTCCGGCATCTTCGCTCTGGTCAACATCGGGGAGATTCTTCCTTCCTTTATCGGCCCGAGTAGGCAGGCGACCGCCCCCTCGAATTCCGTGACAGTCCTGCTCGCGAACGTCCTCAGCTCGAACAAGCACTATGAGAAAGTCGAAAAGCTCGTCCGCAGCGTTGACCCGGACATCATCGTGGTCGTTGAAGCGACGGAGGATTGGATGAGGGCGTTGGCTCAGTTCGAGGAAAAGTATCCCCACGTTGTCAGCCGGCCCCGCGAGGACAATTTTGGCATCGCAGTGTTCAGTCGTTTCCCGTTCGAGAAATCGGAAATACTGCAGATCGGTGATTGGCACCTTCCGTCGGCAATGGCTCGTCTGCGAATAGATGACAGGGAGTTCACGCTCGTGGCAACGCATCCGGCTCCGCCGGTGGGTGGCGCTCGTTTCGGCCACAGGAATCGTCAGCTTGAGGCCGTGGCGGAGTACGTACGCTCCGTAAAAGGGCCAGTCATCCTCCTCGGTGACCTGAACACAACTCCCTGGTCGCCACATTTCAAAAAGCTGCTTCGGCGAGGGGGGCTTCT
>JABMQX010000229.1 GCA_013203085.1 bacterium
AAGAAACAAGTCGTGGGCTCAGTTGGCGACGCCAAAGAGATACAGCGAGCTTACAAGGAGAAAGAGTGGAACGAATTCGTCATCGTCGCTCGCGGAAACCACCTGATTCAGAAGATCAATGGTGTAGTTTTCTCCGAACTGACGGACGAACACAAGGAGGGACGTGCCCTCTCCGGCATCCTCGCGCTGCAGATACACGCCGGCCCGCCAATGCTCGTCGAGTACAAGGACATCCGCCTGAAGACATTCGAGGAGGACCGAATCTCTCTTTTCAACGGCAAGGACCTGACCGGCTGGAAGATTGCGGACGAAGGCGACTTCGAATGGCACGGGAAAGTATATGTAAAGGACAATAGAATCTTCCTCGACCCGGGAAGCATGATGACCGGCATCCGCTGGACGCGTGATTTTCCCACGAGCAATTACGAGGTCTCTGCGGAGGCGATGCGGGTGTCCGGGTATGATTTCTTCTGCGGTATGACCTTCCCTGTCGGGAAATCGTGGTGCACGTTAATCACTGGCGGCTGGGGGGGGATGGTCGTCGGGCTGTCGAACGTTGACGACCTGAACGCCTCCGAGAATGAGACGTCCAGCGGGATGGACTTTGACTCCGGGCGATGGTATCAGATACGAGTCCGGGTGACCGACGCGAAGATTCAGGTCTGGATTGATGAGGATAAGATAATAGACCTCCCAAGAAAAGGCCACAAGTTCGGGGTCTGGGAGGAACAACAGCCCCTCAGGCCCTTCGGGATAGCCACGTGGGACACGGGCGGCGCCTTGCGCAATATCACATTGCGCCGGCTCCCCAAATAGCCGATATGATCCACTCGTCACCTCAGGCTACACTTTGCAGAAGCCGTAGCAAACGCGGACCGCTTTTCTCGTGGTTATAGTGTACAACCCGGCCGTGGCGGGGTATTCTCCCCGGACGAACTTGTTTGTCAGGGGCGCAAATTCCGTAAACTGGCATTTTCCGAGTCTGCGGGGCGAGGTTCTCCGACTGGCTGCCGTGCTTCTTCTCGACGGCGAGGAATGGAAACCTATGGGAAAGAGAAC
Source organism: bacterium (assembly GCA_013203085.1). Taxonomy (GTDB): domain Bacteria; phylum Auribacterota; class JABMQX01; order JABMQX01; family JABMQX01; genus JABMQX01. Next base: position 1,060 of record JABMQX010000229.1, read on the forward strand.
ATGCCGAAAAAGCGCCGCGCACTTCTGGCTGAAGGAGAAACACAGATGAGAATTCTGCTTTGGGGCATCATCATGGCCTGCACAACGAGCGTGCTCGCAGTCGAACGCGACTATCGTTTTGATGGGAAAATCTCTCGCGAGATCCTGGAGAACTACTTGTCCCGGGCGATCACGATGATGGCGGCGCTGCACGACGAAGCGAATGCGGACGAGAATATCCGCATGCTGAAGAACACAGGCGCGAAATTTGTCGGCCGTGCGGTTTTCAGATGGGGTGGCGAGGGCGCTCTCGAGGCGCTGCTCCGCAAAGCCGAGCCCCTCGCCAAGAAAGTGCATCGGGCTGACCCGGACATCATCCTTCAGGCAGCGATCTTCGAAATCGTCACGGAGCAGGTCAATCAGATTCCGATTCCGAAGTGGGTCTTTGCGGAATTTGGCCTGAAGCCCGATCGCCGCAACTTCCGCTACGAGGCGATGCTGTATCCGGACGGTCACCGACAGGATCACTGGTCTCGGGGAGCATCCGTGCCTGACATGAGCCAACTGGAAACGCGGATGTGGTTCGTGTACGTCGCCGCAAGATATATCAATCTCGGCGTCGAGGCGATCCACTTCGGCCAGGTGGCGATTATGGACGACCGGGACCCCGGCCATCGGTATTGGCGAGACATGATGGGCAGAGTCCGGCGCTATGCCGCCTTACACGCCCGTCGGCACATCGTCCTTTGTGATGCCCACGTGCCCAGCGGCGGGGTCGTTCACGACGGCAAGTTGATGTTCGATTTTCATTCGTTCCCGCTACGGATTGAGGAGGTGCCGGACAAGCCCCATCGAGGTGTCTTGAAAATGGGCTATCTGGATAGCATCTACGGCCGCAGCAAGGGCGGTATCACCCCCAGCGGTTGGAAGTGCGAGCATTTGCCTTACATCGTCGAACTGGACAACTTTGAATCCACCGGCCGCGGGGGGCAGAACATCGGCGGGCACTGGATATGGGGCTGGGATGAGATCTCCTGGTTTGCCCATCAAACCGAAGAGTACCGCAACGAGTGGCTCCGCTACGCCTGGAAATGGGTCCGCCGGCACGACCCGAACGGCTACCTCCAGATGCCCGGCTGTCGAGGCAGATATAGAGCCAACACGCCGAGCAAGGCGGCCCCCGGCGGATTCAATCAGGAAAAAACCATCAAGGACATCTGGGCGCACGACGAGTAATGCTTCCCCTCCTGGGGCAATTCTCATCCGTTTGATCTTTGCGCCTTGGCGCCTTTTGGCGCCGCTGGCGCCACTTCGGCGTGGCTCTCTCGCGTTTCTATCGCCAAGACGCCATCCCATTTTCGATTTCGGAATCTGCAATCGCCATTCCGCAACCCGCAATCGGGCGTGCCTGTCGAGCCTCGCTCTTGAATTATTGCTTGATCACTCCGAACTCGTCCATCGCGAAATTCTTGAACCCGAGCTTCAGAGCCGGGGAATCCGCCTTCACGCGGTAGTCCATGTTGGCTGGATCAACGAACATTGGGTCGCCCTGGATCGAATGGCGGTCGTAGCCTTTCTTTCGCCATTCGCTCAGGTTGTCCGCCGCGCCTCTTACCGTGAACTTGCCGAGGTCTCTGGTCGCAAACAGGTTGAAATCGAACAGCTTTCCCCAGGGGTGTTTGCCGGGCATGCCGATCGGGCCGTATGGAGCGTTGCCGGTGACGACGATAATGTTGCGGACGATGACGTCTTCGCTTTCCGGATACCAAACGTGCACAGCGAACGGGACAGGGGATACAATAATGTTGTTTTCAGCCTTTCTGTAGTACCCCTCACGAAACTTGATGCTCATGCCGAGGCAGAGGTTATTGTAGATGCGGTAGTTGCTCGAACCATCGTCCATATCAATACCCCATGAGTGGGAGCCATCGTGGCGAAAGCGGTTGTTGCGGATGATTGTGGTCTTCCAGTTGTCGAGCTTGCAGAGGCTTTTCCGGAGCTTGTCA
>JABMQX010000230.1 GCA_013203085.1 bacterium
AGCCTACAGCGAAAAGAGACCCGACAAGCGTCCGGTCTGGGTGATGGGCGCCGACGGCTCGAATCCACACGTCATCGAACTGCTACACTACCAATGCGCGATTGACGGAAGCCGCGCGTCTTGGAAACCGAAATAGTCACCGGAAACAGGTCTGAAAGGCCGACATTACAGGGAGGTTGAGAAGACTATGAAAGCCACCAAACTCTTAGGTCTGATCCTCGCCGCGCTACTGCTGACCACAGGCGATGCAATCGGTGTGAAACAGGCAAGGCCGATCCGTCTCCATCCCAAGAATCCCCACTACTTTCTCTTCCGCGGAAAGCCGACGGTACTGATCACGTCGGGGGAGCATTACGGTGTGGTCCTGAATCTCGACTTCGATTACGTGAAATACCTCGACGAGTTGCAATCCCACGGTCTGAACCTGACGCGGACCTTCTCCGGAATGTACGTGGAGGAATGGGGGCCCGGCTGGAACACGCTCAATCCCGCACCGAACCGGTACGTCTGCCCGTGGGCCGGAAGCTCCCAGCGCGGCTATGCAGACGAAGGCAACAAGTTCGACCTGGACAAGTGGAATCCCAACTACTTCAAGCGGCTCAGAGATTTCGTATCTCAAGCTGGCCAGCGGGGGATTGTCGTTGAGCTGGTTTTGTTCTGTGTCTTCTACGGTGAGGCCCAGTGGAATCTGAGCCCCTTGAACTCCCGCAACAACATCAACGGCGTCGGGAAGAAAGGCAGACTCGGCGTTTACGACGAAAGCGAGCCTGCCATGATGCGAATCCAGGAGAAAATGGTCCGGAAGACTGTCCGTGAACTTAAGGGCTTCGACAACGTTTATTTTGAGCTTTGCAACGAGCCCTACTTCGCCAACGGGCCAAAACTCGGTTCACCATGGAATGACCGCATCATATCGGCGATCCGCAGCGTCACTAAAGGACACCTCGTCGCCCTCAACGTCGCCAACGGCTCGGTCAAGGTGGATAAGATGCACCCCGGTGTCTCGATCTTCAACTTCCACTACTGCCGACCTCCCGACGCAGTGGCAATGAACTACCATCACAATACGCCCATTGCCTTTGACGAAAGCGGCTTCAAGGGGACCGGTGCCGCGAATTACCGAAAGTACGGGTGGGATTTCATTATCGCGGGCGGTGCTGTGTTCTCCAACCTCGACTGGTCCTTCACCGTGGACTCAGAGGAAGGAAAGTCTAAAGCCGCCGCCGACCGCCTCGGCCCCAAGGACCCGGCCCTCCGACCTCAGTTAGGATACCTCAAGAAGGTTATGGACAGTCTTGACTTTGTCAGGATGAAGCCAAGAAACGATGTCATCAAAGGAGGCGTACCCCCTGGGGCAACCGCCAGGGTCTTGGCAGAGCATGGTAAAGCCTATGCCATCTACATCAGTGGCGGAAACAAAGCGGACCTGAAACTGGATATCCCGCCCGGAGGCTATACGGCAGAATGGCTCAACACGAAAACAGGCAAGACCGAGAGCAGCCAGAAGCTGAGACACGGAGGCGGAGTGGCCACTCTCAGCTCTCCTGACTATTCCGAGGACATTGCCTTGAGGATCAAGGCCATACGTCGTGGGAGGTAAACGCAGACATCCGTGCCAGTTTTGGAGGTGGTCAATGGTTGGGGAGCGATCCGTTACCTCCAGGCTCCATAACCGACGGAGCTGGCTTGATTCGAACCTGAAGCGTTCCGAAGCGGGAATTATGGACAAGATGGACAGAGGGAAGTTATTTCGAAGCATAGTCGCAGCAGGGGTTGCCGCGCGCCCGATGCAGCGTACAACGCTCCCTCCGAAACGTCAAAGACCTCTTGCACACGAAGAGCCATGCTGAAAGGTGGATGTAGCATCTGCACTCTCCCGGAAATGTGAATAACTCCACGGTACGGCGCTCCAGAAGAAAATCGCGCGCTTTTAGAACTGTGGAAAAATTACGGCCACCGGGCAGGGACGTCGTGAGCTGAACAAGGTGCGTTGGCTGGACGAGCAGAGATGAAGAGCGAAAAAGGCGAGCGTTTTTTCGCAGAAGACTCCATCGCAGCCGATTGCGAACACATGGCTTGCACAGAATCATTCAAACAGATTTCGTGGGCTGGAAAGCACCTCTCTTCGTCGTAGAACCTCGTCCTTCCCAAACACGAAAGGCATTTGCCGTCACTTCCTTATCGCGGGAGACTCACTCGACTACAATCTTATTCCATAGACCTCTCATGATGTAAGAGTCTTGCCAAGTTTGAATGCTTTCCTAAGATAGGCATCAATACCTTTTCTCTCCACTGCTCCTGCATATAAGCTGCCAACGACCTTGGCATTTAAACTGCATTTGCACACACTCTTCAACAATGCAGTGGCTTCGTCGCACCATCTGCGCAGAAGAGGAGGGATTATTCCGGAACTCACAATGACTATCGCCTTCTTCTTTCGTTCTGTTCGGGGTTCAGGACATCCCTTCAGTGGGGAGTTTCCGGGTCTTGCCAGAACCCAACAAACACGTTCCAAAAAGGTCTTCATAATCGCTGTCTCATGACCCATATTAACAGGTGTTCCAAAGATGAAACCGTCGGCTTCATCGAGTGCTGCACAAAGGGTCTGCATATCATCAGCAATAACGCATTTGGCAATCGGCTTGTTTGGATCGTCCTCTCTGCAAACCATGCAGTTCTTGCAGTACTTGACGTTCTTGTCTACGAGATGGATTTTTTCGACTTCAACGTTTTCCCTACCTGCCCGTGCACCCTTTATCGCAGCATCAATAAGGGTGTCGACGGTCTTCCCTTTTCGATAGCTACCGACAATCGCAAGAAGTCTCATGTTTTCCCCTTGGTTTCAGAACCTGAGCTTTGGCATGACTTTCAAAGACATGGTTTCCGCGTGACATCCCGGCTGGCGTGTTCAAAGCGAATTGACCGAGAAGCAGAGATGCTCTCGTAACAGAGGAAACCTTAACGCGCGCCAAGATACGAGGCAACAACTGATCGTGAACGGAAAAGGTAAGCGACCCTCTGGAAGGCACCCAACTTTTTCAGCGCGAGCGAGAAGCAAAGCGGCAAAAGTCAGGATGCGGGATGTAACATGTGTACTGTGAACGAAATGACAAAAACGCATTTAATCGGCGCGACTCTTAACGAAATCCAAGACGGTGAGCTGAAACACCGGATGGTTTCCCGGGACTCGCTTGCAGCGTGCTCTTCGTGCGGGCCACTCACAGGGCCGCCGATGTCACCGGCAGAGCGCATCTTTGCTCACCATGGTCAAAGTGCGTGCACGTAGAGCTGGCTTCCTGGGATGCGCGGAAACAGGAAATAGTCGAAGACGGTGACCATCTCAGGTCGGGAGGCGTGGAGATTGTGGGAACGGCGTTACCATCGGCATGCGGGGAGCCGAACTTAGCCGCTGGCAAACAGTACACAGACCGTGCCGAGATGGTCACAGATAGTTCCAGTAGCCGTCGGACTTGACTATCCGGCGGAGTACATATAGCATGGGCGAAGCAGCAACCACATGTGCAGAAAGGCTCATCAGCCAATTGAGCCGCTGGGTATGTGGGGACGTTCCCCTTTTAACATCCAGCAACGAAAGGAAGCGAAGATGAAAACGAGCGGTACTTGTCTCCAGAGGCTTCACCGTGCTTCGGCCGTTTCGGCAGGTTTCATTTTGTCGATCATGATGCTCACATTTATTTGTCCGACGGCACCACGTGCGGCAGGGCATCAGGTTTTCTTTCACACGGGATTTGACTCGGATACTCTGGACCCCGCTCTTACTCTTGTCCGTGAGAACCACTCATATTACAGCTTGACCGAACGTCCTGGCTTCTTCCGTCTCAAGACGCAGAAGCAATCCCTCAACGGTTATCCTCAGACCGAGCCTTCAACCGAGAACATTCTTTTGGCTGTCTGCCCAGACAAAGACTTCATTGTTGATACATTTCTGGAATTTCACCCGACAGAGGAATACCATCAGGCGGGGCTGGTGGTCTATCAGGATGATGACCATTTCATCAAGTTGGTCTCAGCGATCAATCGAGGGCTTCCGCAACCTCGTTTCTTCCAGTTTTACTCCCAGAACGGTCCTGATACTGCGTACACAAACGCCGCCGCTACACTCGACCAGGTGTATCTCCGCATCGAGCGTGTCGGCGACACCTATGCCGGATACTACAGCTCTGACGGTGAGAATTACATTCTGCTCGATGCTTTCACGAACCCTGTCGAAACCGCGTCAGCAGGATTCATGGGTGAGAACGGGAGCATAGGAACGACCACGCCGGCCCTTGCCGATTACGACTATCTGACGATCACGATTCGCCTCGCCATCGTGGACACCATCCAGAGCTTCACGATTGCCTGGTCTTGCACTGTTGGCAAAACGTATCGCGTCCAGCGCCGGGAAAGTCTTCTCACGCAGGAGTGGACGGATATATCTCCCGACATCGTGGCAACGGACACCAAGACCTTCTGGACGGACTACGGCGACGAGCAATCAGGCAGACCCGCCCCAGGATGGACTGGCCTTAACGAAGCTTTTTATCGTGTCGTTGAGCAGTAAGGTGCTGCGTCGGTATTAGGCTGGGAGGAATCTATTGTAGGAGCCCTGTCGGTGTTGGGCAACAGTCTGTGGGCTATGAGGGCAAGGTTGCGCCGCCGAACTCTCGTGCACAGTCTCGGAGGGAAGCATGCCGGTTACAACTCTGCTCTCGGTCGTGCGGTTCAGAATGTCCGCCTTGCTCAGAATCCACAGAACGACGAGATATGCCACGTACTCTCAACGAAAGCCGAGAAACGCTCTTAAACGTGCGCA
>JABMQX010000231.1 GCA_013203085.1 bacterium
GCACAAACGTGTCCACTCTCGGGAAAGAGAAACGCTTCCAGCAAAGCTGCACAACTCTCCCGGGCGGAAACTTGACCGCTCTTTCGACAACTTTCCCCCGGGTCAGCCCTAACCGATCTCCTCCTTTTCCGCAGCGAAAGTAGAATGACTCAATCGTCCCCTCTATGGGAAGAAGGGACAGAGCCCGGAGGAGATTATTGACGTAATGGCCCACCCCTGTCATGGGCAGGAGCAGGTTCTGAATATCTATGGCCACGCGCACGATGCTTCGAGGCTCGACGCAATGTTATTCGCTGCTCGAGGGACTCCCTTTCTTGCGGTGTCACCCAACGCCAATGCTCTCCTTGCACCTTGTTTCGGCAAAAACACCATCACTCCTTCTCCAGCTTCTGCCGGATGACGTAGATTGGCTTTGTCTGGGTCTCGTGGTACATACGCCTCAGCACTTCGCTGAATAATCCTATGCTAAGCAATTGAATGCCCAAGATTGTGCATAAGGGGAACGCGACCGTCAAAAGGGGGCTGTTCCTGATTTGCACCCTCATGATCACCGCTGAGACGAACGCGTAAATGCCCAGCATAAAGCCGAAACTCCCGAACAGAAGTCCGGGCAATCCGAAAAACAACATTGGCCGGTGAAAGAAGCTCAGCATGAACTTCAAGGTCATCAGGTCCAAAGCAACCTTATATGTGCGAGAGAAGCCATACTTTGATTTTCCGGACACCCTCGGGAAGTCATTCACGACCAGCTCAACGACTTTCGCGCCCATGTTGCTCGCCAGAGCCGGAATGAATCTATGGACCTCCCCGTACAGGGTTACACACGTCAGGACATCTCGCCGATAAGCTTTCAATGCGCAGCCGTAATCGTGCAACTTGACCCGGCTGATCTTGGAGATCAACCAGTTGGCGGCTATTGAGGGCAACCTGCGAGACATCAGCGGCTCTTTTCTGTCCTTCCGCCAGCCGCTGACGATGTCGAACCCTTCACCGATCTTCTCAATCATTTTGGGAATGTCTGCCGGATCGTTTTGTCTATCCCCGTCCATCGTCACGATAATCTTTTTGCTGGAGTGGGTTATCCCCGCCGATAGAGACGCCGTCTGACCGAAGTTCCTCCTGAGGCGTATCACCTTGAGGTTGTCGTTCTTCTCGAAAGCCTCTTCCAACCTCGTAAACGTCCTGTCCCGGCTTCCGTCATCAATGGCAATGATTTCATAGGGGAGGCTCGTCGCCCCCATCACCTTCTCGATGTCCGCCATCAAGGGCAGTACATTCCCTTCTTCATTGAAGAAAGGGATAACGATAGATACCCCGTCGTGATCGCTTTCTTTTTCCGAAATGCTCATCGCTTCCCCTTCTCCTGTGCAGGAAACCATTGGACGCCGACGGCTTGTCCGCGGCGAGCCGCACCCTTGCCGTCTCAACGCCAAAGCGCCCGCGAGCTCAGAGACTCGGCGATGCCCTCCACCGGGGCTCCTCCCAATCTCCTCTCCGGCTCTCCTGTGGCCATCCTGCCCAACGCGAGAGAGCCTACGGCTTCCCTTTTCTCCCACCGCTTTTGCGCCTCGTAAAACTATGTGAGTCTTCCCCCTTTGTCAATCGTTTTCCGAGATGACCCTCAGGGGCGCCGGCGTGCGCAGGGCTGCTCGTTAAGATTTCGGCGTGGCGTTCACCGGCGACAATTTGTCCTTTGCCTCCTGAGGCGGCGACAGCTGCTGCAATGGATATAACAAAGCCCTTTGCAAGATGCACGTACTGCTATGCCCACTTGTCGCCAGACACGGAATATCTGGACAAGGAGTTTCTGGATGATCGGGAAATGAAAAGCTCTGTCAGCACCTTCGTGCCCCTCCTGGCCCAAGCTATGGGCCTGAGAAACCTACCGATCAGCGACAGGCAATTCTACCGATGGGCCGGAGAGACCGAGCAGGCCATCATCAATGCTGTCGAACATTCCGCCCGTCATCCGGGCATCCAGCGCATCCAGAGACATCTTTCGGCAAAACTGAACTCCTGTGGATGCACTGACGATGGTGAAAGCCTTTCAGGAAGCTGCATCCATCTCTTCCGCGCTCCCTGAGGCACTAAGCCGAATACCGTATCGGGCTTGAAAAAAGTCGGACTGGCCGATAGTATCTCTGCGAAGGAGAGTGGTCCGGCTCCATTGGTTGCCGAGGAATCGCCGGAGCGTTCTTGCTCTGTTGAAGAACAAAGCCTTGGAGGGAAGAGAATGTGCAGGAAAAGACTGAGTGGTCTTGCAGTGGCATGGCGAGTATCTGCTGTGCTGGGAGTGGCGATTCTTTTCACGTCTTTGCTATCGTCTGCCGGAGCTGCCGAACAGGAGAGCCGGAGGGTCCCCCTCATTTATTGCAGCGACCTTTTTCACCCGCCGGTCGATCCGGACGATTGGTTTGACCTCGCGACGGCTTTTTCGATTGATGAGTTTGACATTCGGGGTATCGTGCTCGATCAGGGCGAAAAGCAGATGCAGAGAACGGGGAGAATTCCGATCGAGCA
>JABMQX010000232.1 GCA_013203085.1 bacterium
TGCGCGCACTGAATAAACCAACCGCTGTGCCGTCCGGATGTCAGCAGGAAATGCCCTTCCAGGACCGCCCCTGTCTCTCGGAGAATTTCCATTGTGTCCATCTCTTTGTCCTTTCTGATGCAGTGAATACCTTTCCCGGTTCGACTCGGGCAACGAACAGGGCGCACCCAACTCGCCCCTCGGTGGCCTATTTCGCCCAGGCGACTTACGGAAAAATCGGCTCGCGGGTAGGCAGACACCCGCGCGCCCTCGTACCGCATTGTGCAATCCTGCGGACTGCGCCCCGGCATAAAGGCTCCTACCAGAGCGTTCTCAATCTCTTGGCATTATAACCCGGCGGAATCAGCTAACAACCGATTTTTGTTGACAGCGTGGGGCGCATGGTATAGCTTGAAAAATATCGTTAGAAAGGGGGCTTCCACGTCTCCTCATTTTTGGCGATGAGACTAACATGAATTCGAGCGTGAAGGCACGCGTCTTCGGCGGAGGGCAGTTTGACGTGCAGGTAGGCAATAACCTGGAGTTCCGGTGCAAAAACGAAGGCTGTGGCGAGCTGGTCAAGTTTTCTGTTTTCGATATTTCCAAGAACCATGGTCTCCGATGCGCCGCTTGCGGTAAGGAATACACTCTCGGCGAAGAGCTTGTCAGGAAGCTCGATAAGTTCGAGAAGCTCTGCCGGGCGGTCAACGAGGCTGACGATATTCTCAGCGACACCAATGTCGGCATCAACGTTTATTCCCACGAGGTGCGGATTCCTTTTCGCCTTCTTCTGACGCGGCTCAACACGCAGCTCAACCTCAGCATTGGGGGAAAGGATATCCAGATTCGATTCCGCGTCAGCCCCACCAAAGACATGCCGCAGGCGACCGAGAAAAAGCCCTGAGTTGCCTTCCGCAGCAGTCCTCGACCTATCGCTCGTCCGGGGAAGATGCGACCTCGAGCAAATGTACCGGATCTGCCGACCTCGAAACCCTTTCAATGCTCTGGAGCTGATGTTGACAGATGGCATCCTCGCACCCAAAGGCGGAAACCGCCCGTGTTTTCCTCTCGCCCTTCGGTAAAAATCTCCTGTGTCTTCTCCTGTTGACCGCGGCTGTTCTCATTCTCCTGCATCGCATCTTTCTTCCCGGGTTCCTTGTGTACCGAGACAATCCGGCACATCTGGCAAAAGCGTATTCCTATATTGATAACCTTCGCCGAGGCGGCAACCTCCTCGACGGATGGTCCATGAGCAATTCCGGCGGCTATCCTCTGCTCCTTTACTACCCGAAAACAGGCTTCTGGCTGATCGCCGCCTTCCACTTTCTCTTATCTATCCGGGTGATTCTCGCTTACAAGCTCGTGACATTTCTATCTATTCTTCTGCCGCCGGTCGGTGTGTTTTTCCTTTTGAGGAAGGAGAGCAACCGCCTGGCGTGTTTTTTCTGCTCCCTCCTCTTTCTCGTCCAGAACAACCTTATCCACTATTCCCTGAGCGGCATGGCGAGTAATGCTCTGGCTACAGGGGTGCTGTTCCTTTTTGGGGCGGCTTTGTTTCGGTTCAGCGATAATCCCACTCATAAGAATGCGATTGCGGGGGGACTCCTTCTCGGCCTGTTGACCGTCACCCACCTCTACATCATGCTGGGCGGGATAATCCTCTGGGCGATCCTATTCATTGCCTTTCTGACATTCTCCGACGGAAAGCGGAGGCTCCGCTCGCCTCTTCTTCTGCTCGTTCCCGCCATCGGCTTCCTGACCTCGTATCTTTACACCCACCAGTTCGTGAAAACATCCGGGTGGCTGATGCCTGCAAAAGGCGAGCTTCCCCTTGTTTCTGCACACACGGTTTTCGGAAACCTGTTCTGGAAAGGGGATTTTTTCTCTCACGGGCAGGGAGCAGCAGGGATCGCCAACGTTCTGGGCAACGTGGCCATCGTCGTCGGGATTGTCTTCGCCATTCTCGGAATAGCCTACTCCTTTGACGCCAAGAAGAAAGAAAGGGGGTTCTATGTTCGGGCGGTTTCGATCCTTTTCTTTATTGGAATCTCCTTGGCGGTCGCCTCGGGGATAATCGTTCCGGGGGTCGGATTGAAAGGAGAATGGCTGAAAAATTTCGCGTTCCTTCGCTCGACGAAAATTCACGGCTACCGCTTTATGGTTCTGGCGAGGGCGGGGATGGTGTACTTCTCCGCGTATGGGCTCGGCCGACTGATGAGGGATAGGGCCCTTCCCGTGATTGCGGGCATCGGGAAGTTTTCGCTGACGGGCAAGTTCCGCTGGCCGATTCTTGTCCCTCTCTGCGGAAGTCTCTTCTTGGCGGCAAACCTCCCTTCCTTTTTCTACGATAGAAGCCTTGAGGAAATCACGCGTAACCCCTTTTTCCCGGCGAGAGATTCAGCTCTCCTCAGAACCTCTTCAGCACTCCCGACGGCGAAGGACTTGACAGAAGTCTGCAATTGGCTCCGGCAAAACGGAGATAATGGAAACCGCCGCGTCTTCTTTCAGAACACTCTCGGCAACGCCCTTCTCAGATGGAGAGACGCTGTCCA
>JABMQX010000233.1 GCA_013203085.1 bacterium
CTTCGGGTGCCGGCTCCTCCGTCTCTATATCCTCCTCCGCCTCGGGGACCTGCGGGTTCGCAGGTGGCTCCGGCTCTGCGGTGTAAGGCTCGCTCTCAACCGGCTGCTCCTCAGTGGGAGGCGCCACTTCAGGCTCGACAGACGGTTCGGCGGCTGGAGGCTCCGGGGTAATTGGCTCACCGGGAAGCTCCTCGGCGGGAGGCTCCTCCTCCAACTGTCCCTCCTCAGGGGGAATCTGCGAAATCCCCGTTGGCTCCTCCGGCTCGCCCGTAATAGTCCAACTTTCGATAGGTTGACCCTCCGGCGCGGGCGGCGCCTCAGCTTCTTTTCCAGCTTCGGAGGTTTCTGCCTCGGCGGGTGCAGGTTCCGCCTCGGGTGACGAAGATAGCTGCTCCATGGCCTGCTCGATATGCTCCTTCATGCCGGCTATGGATTCGTCCCCCAGAGACACCGCTTTTGCCGCTTCCATCGCCGCTTCTTCCTCCGCGACCCTCATGTCTCGCTGATACTCCTTGATACTCAGAGCGATCTTACGTCGTTGCTTATCTATGCGGTCAACTTTGGCGCGGACCTTGTCACCCGTCTTGACAATATCTTCGATGGCCTGGAAAGGTTTCTCGGAGAGCTGGGAAATGTGGATGAGACACTCGATCCCATTCTCGATGGTTGCGAACACCCCGAAGTCGGCAATCTTCGTAACCTCAGCGTCAACGACGGTTCCGACCTGGATGAACTGGTCAATGGTCTCCCAGGGATTCTCTTCTAGCTGTTTGAGGCCGAGGGTGATCTTTTTTGCCTCCTGGTCAACGGCGAGAACCATCGCCTCGGTGATCTCCCCTTTCTTGAGCACCTCTGTGGGATGGTTGATCTTTCTTGTCCAAGACATATCGGAGATATGGATCAGCCCGTCAATTCCTTCCTCGAGCTCGACGAAGGCTCCGTAACTCGTGATATTGCGCACTTTCCCCCGGATGTGCGAACCGGGGGGATATTTTTCCTCCACTACAGACCAGGGATTGAATTCCGTCTGCTTTATCCCGAGGGAGATTTTCGCCTCGCCTTTCCTGATGTTTAGGACCATCGCCTCCACTTCATCTCCCACGGAGATGATTTCGCTGGGATGATTGATCCGCTTGGTCCAGGACATCTCCGAGATGTGGATGAGCCCCTCGATCCCCTTTTCTATTTCGAAGAATGCGCCGTAGGGAACGATATTGACGATCTTTCCCTTGACGATTGAACCGACAGGATACTTCGACTCGATATCCTCCCAGGGACTTGGTTGTTTTTGCTTGAGACCGAGGGCGATGCGTTGTTTCTCGCGATCGAAATCAAGGACCATAACCTCTATCTTATCGCCGACGGACAACACCTCTGACGGATGGTTGATCCTTCCCCAGGTGATATCGGTGATGTGCAGGAGACCATCCATCCCGCAGAGGTCTATGAACGCGCCAAAATCGGTGATGTTCTTGACCACGCCTTCACGGGTCTGGCCCACCTCGATCTCTGCCAGAAGTGTCTCCCGGTTGCGAGCTCTTTCTTCCTCCAAAAGCTCCCGGCGAGACAGAACGATATTCTTCCTGTCGGTGTTGATTTTTATAATCTTGTACTCGAGGTCTCTTCCGATGTACTCGTCAATACTGCTGACGTGCCGAATGTCAATCTGGGACGCGGGGAGAAAGGCGTCCATTCCGATGTCAACAATCACCCCCCCTCTCACCTTCCGCGTTATCTTGCCCCTCACGACATCCCCTTCCTTGCTGCGAAGGATCGTCTCGTCCCACTTTTTCTGCCTTTGGGCTCTAATCCTCGAGAGGACGACCATGCCGTCGGCATCTTCCACCGACTCCAAAAATACATCCACTTCCTGACCGGCCTCGACGGCCTCAAGATCGCTGAACTCCGATAGCGACACGACTCCTTCCGATTTGTACCCGATATCCACGTAAACTTCGCCATCGGTAACCTTGATGATCTTACCCTTGACGATTGCGCCCTCTTTGATACCGGCACAGGATTCCTCGTAGAGCTTTCTGAGCTCCTCTCGGTCAATAGTGGCGGGATCTGAAGGGTCCCTTCCCGATTCTTCAGGTTTTGACATTATGTTTGTGATTTCGTCTGTCATTGAGTTTCAACCCCTCCTTTAGTTTGATATGCTGCAACATGGCCCGTGACCCACGGGGAGCCAGAAGGAATCTTTCGCACCCCCTGATTCGGCCGCAAGCATGCCACATTGCAAGTGCGGCGATATTACGACCATAAGGGGGGATATGTCAAGAGCTTGTGTGCAAAAAGTTGCCTCGCCCTGAAAGACACCCTGTCCCCGCGACCGTAAAAGGGAGTCGACAGAGGTGGGCTTAGCCCCTGGCGCTGTGGGGGCAAGCCGGCCCGGGGGCTGAACTGGCTCAGTGCAGCTCCTTCAATCTCCTGAGCTGGTTTAGAGCGGAGCTGAAATCTTTCGGAAGAGGAGCCGTGAGTCTCATTCTTTTGGAGTTATGAGGATGGTTTACGTGCAGCTTGTACGAATGCAGCATTTGCCGTGGGATCTCAATGCCGAGTTGGCGACATGTGCTGCCTCGGGAATATTGTCTGTCGCCAGCAACCGGATGGCCGATGTGGGACAGATGCACTCTGATCTGATGAGTCCTGCCGGTCAGGGGTTCAATGCTCAGGTAGGAGGCATGGAAGAAGTTCTCAAGGACGCAATAGCTTGTGAAGGCGAACTTGCCTTCGGCTGCTGTTGCAGTCATTTTTTTTCTATTCCGCCTGCTGCGAGCGATGTGTGTCTCAATCACACCCCTGTCGTCCGGGGGGCTGCCCACGACAATCGCTCGGTACTCTTTGTGAACCTGCCGGGTAAGGAACTGGTCCGCGAGCCTCCGATGAGTCACATCGTCTTTGGCAACGATGATGCAACCGGAAGTATCTTTGTCGAGCCTGTGGACAATGCCGGGCCGCAAAGGGTGTCCGCCCGTCGAGAGCTTCTCACAATGCGCCAACAATGCGTTGACCAGCGTGCCGGACGGATTGCCCGCGCCGGGATGCACAACCAGACCGGCAGGTTTATTGACCGCGATGAGGTATTCGTCCTCGTAGAGAACCTCCAGAGGGATGTCCTGGGGTTCCATGTAAGGTTCCTCCGGTGGCGGTACAACCACCTCCGCAACGTCTCCTTCCTTTACTGTGTGATGTGCTTTGACCTGTTCTCCATTGAGGGTCACCAGACCTCTTTGAATAAGCCTCTGGACATAGGCCCTCGACCTCTCCGGCAGGCAATCCGCGAGAAACTTGTCCAGGCGAAAGCCGGAGCAGTTTTCCGAGACAACGAATACAAGATGCGCAGGGCGCGAAGATGTTGGCATGTCATAACCCTCTGGTGCGCGGATTCAACAACGGGGACTCAAGTTGCGAGACTTCTTCTTTCAGGCTCGCTCAATAACTCATTCTATCGTCTGAGAATAACCCTGGCAAGCACGGAGACCGCGATGGTGAAGCCGTATCTACGCGGAAAGGAAAGGAGAGCGAAGCCTCATCTGCGGCGGAAATCCAGCCGCCCCGGCAGACTCGCCCCGGCGAGGCGGTGTTACTCGCAGTTCTGGCACCCAAATGGAGCTGCCCCCTCAGCAATCGCGGCGTTGAAACATACTAAGGGGATGCAGTAAGATTAGAAGGGGCAAGGCAAAGGAGAGTTTCTGCGGCGGAGGAAAGGATAAGAGAAAACGATGAGACGTGTTGGTAAAACGACGGGAATGGTGTTGGCGATGATCGTGATCATCGCAGTGGTGCTTGTGCTATTGTTCTGGCGTGGCGGACACAGAGGCAGGGATAGCCTAATCATTGTCTCTCCGCACCAGGAGGGAATCCAGGTGGAGTTCGGAAGGGCGTTCTCGGAATGGCACAGACAAAGGTACGGGAGGGCGGTTGCGATAGACTGGATTGACGTTGGGGGGACGACCAAGGACGAACAATATGTCAGGTCGAGCTTCCTACAGCGACCGGAGGGGGGAGATTTCGACATATTCTTCGGCGGGGGGACGGACCCCTACCTGGGGTTCGTGGAGTTGGGGATAACGCTACCGTTCAAGCTGCCGGAGGCGCAGCTTTCGCGGTTGCCGAAGGAGATCGGGGGTGTGCCGCTCTACGATCCCTCATACAACTGGTATGGGACGAGTTTGACATCGTTTGGGATTCTGTACAATAAGGCGTTGCTGAGACGGTTGCGTCTGCCCACACCGGAGGTGTGGGATGACCTTGCGGACCCGAGGTTCTTCGGGCTGGTGAGCCTTGCGGACCCGCGGTATAGTGGGTCAATGCGGATGATGTTCGAGATAATCCTTCAGGGATACGGGTGGGAGAAAGGCTTCGACCTTATCATCCGGATGGGGGCCAACGTTCCAAGCTTCGTCCATAACGCAAGCCAGGCCGCAAGGGACGTAACGCTCGGGGAAGCCGTCTGCGGATTGGCGATTGATTTCTACGCCTGGGCGGAAATCGAGGAAGGCGGGAGGGATGAGATGGGGTTTGTGATGCCCGGCGGCCTGACCGTCATGAACCCTGACTGCATCGCGATATTGAAGGGGGCCCCCCATGTTGAGCTTGCGAAGAGATTTGTAACATTTGTGATGTCGGAGGCGGGGCAAAGTTTATGGATCTTGCCGGTAGGTTCGCCCGGCGGTCCGAAGAAACATTCTCTGAGGAGGATGGCTGTTTTCCCTTCGGTTTACAGGAAGCATACAGGCGAGACCCTCGTCGCGGGCGACCCCTTCGAGATGAAAATGCCGATGAAATATGACCGCGAGAAAGGCGGTGTCAGAAGGAATCTTATCAATGCGTTGATTGGGGCAATGGTGATTGACACGCACGACGAGCTCAAGAAAGCGTATAAGGCGCTCGTTGACAGGGGGATGCCCCAAAAACATCTCCGCGAGCTGACGCATCTTCCTCTAACGGAAAAAGAGGCGCTGGAAATGGCGAAGGCCAGATGGCGGGATGCGGCTGAGCGAGCCGGAATAATAGCGGAATGGACGAACTTCTCTCGCAAGAAGATGGGGCGGATCATCGAAGAATTGAACTGAATATTGAGCCTGGGCGGTGGAGCTATGCGGGTTGTACTGGAAAACGTATCCAAAAAGTTCGGCAGTGTCCTGGCTGTTGAAGAGGTCTCGTTCGAAGTCGAGGAGGGCGAGCTGTTTTTTCTTCTGGGGCCATCCGGTTGCGGGAAGACAACTCTGCTGCGGCTGATCGCGGGATTCATCTCGCCGGATAGGGGCAAAATCCTGTTTGGAGAGAAGTTGATGAACGAGGTGCCCCCCAATCGTCGTAACACGGGGATGGTGTTTCAGAATTATGCGCTATGGCCCCACATGACTGTCAGAAAGAATGTGGAGTACGGGCTTCGCGTGCGAAAAATCCCCTCACGGGAACGGCTTAAAGCAGTGGACGAGGTTCTTTCTCTGGTAAGGATGAGCGGTTTTGGCGACCGTTACCCGAACGAGCTATCGGGCGGGCAGCAGCAGCGGGTTGCTCTCGCGAGGGTATTAGTCGTCCGTCCGGATGTGCTCCTCCTCGACGAGCCACTGAGCAATCTCGACGCCAAGCTCAGGATTGAGATGAGGGATGAGATCAGGCGAATCCATAAGGAGTCCGGCATCACTTTTGTGTATGTCACCCACGACCAGAAGGAGGCTCTCAGCATGGCCGATAGGATTGCCCTGATGAACGAGGGGAGGATCGAGCAGATCGGAACGCCGAGGGACATCTATTCCGCTCCAAAGAGCAAGTTCACAGCGATGTTTCTCGGAAGGATGAATCCTATCCCCGGGAGGGTTGTGCGGGTGACGCCCGGCGGGGAGATTGTGGTAGGGACGGCTGTCGGAGAAATACGGACGGACAAGCCCGTCGAGGAGGTTTCGGTGGGCGAGGATGTCGAATGCCTTATCAGGCCGGAGGCGATGCGGATTCTCTCCGAGGAATGGGCTCTGGCGGGCGAAAGAAATGTCCTGAAAGGGACTGTTGTGGACCATGCCTACCTGGGAGAAATTGACGAATTCCAGGTTCAGCTTGTGGACGGGTCAAAGGTCAGGGTCTATGTTGCGTCTTCGGAATCGAAGGGTGTTGAGAGGAAGAAGGAGGTCGCTGTGGCCTTTGATGTGGGGGACGTCCTTTTATGCAAGCCATCAAGCGGGTTGGCCGGGGAAGAGCGCTAAAGCCGAGGGAGAGTCTTGTCGCTTGAAATGAACCGTGTCTGGAAGCCCCGGCGGTGAATAACTAAGCCAATGAAGATACCCTATAATCTCCAGAGGAGCGAGAACTGAATAATGGCGGAGCGTTTCAAAGGACAAAAGCTCTCCCAGTCGGCGATACTGGGGCTTTTCGGTCTGGGGATGTTCTTCCTGGCGTTTATGGTTTATCCGGTCCTGCGAGTGGTTTGGGGCGCCGTCAGGCCGGAGGGAAGATTCACACTGGCGTTCTTCGCGGTGGTTTTTCGGAATCCGCTCCTGAAGGAGAGTATCCTCAACAGTTTCAAGCTGAGCTTCACGACGACACTGGTGACGCTTGTGGTGTCGCTGCCTCTGGCGTACGTGTTGATGCGAGTGCGTTTTGCTGGAAGGCGTTGGCTGAGCGCACTTGTGTTGGTTCCGCTGGTTATGCCACCGTTCGTGGGAGCGATTGGGATGAGGCATCTTCTGGCGAGGTTTGGATCGGTCAACCTGCTGCTGATGGACCTGGGTGTAATAGAGCACCCGATAACCTGGCTGGCTTCCGGGTTCGGCGGAGTGGTTGTTCTGCAAGTGCTGCACCTTTATCCGATTATGTATCTCAATCTGTCGTCGGCTCTCGCAAATGTTGATCCCTCCCTCGAAGACGCCGCTCGCAACCTGGGCGCCGGGCCCTGGCGGCGTTTCCGGAGCGTAACGCTGCCGCTGATGATGCCCGGAGTTTTTGCGGGTGCGTCCATTGTCTTCATATGGGCTTTTACGGACCTTGGGACACCTTTGATTTTCGGGTATCAGAAGCTGGTTCCGATTCAGATTTTCAACAAGATTTCGGAAGGGTCGGTTGACCCAACGGGATATGCCCTCGTCGTATTGGTGCTGCTGCTGACTTTGGCAACGTTCTTGGTGTCGAAGAGAGTTTTCTCTGCTGGCCGCTACGAGATGATGCCCAGAGGGTATATCTCCCAGCAAGGGACGAGGGCGGGAGCTTTGGGGACTGTGGCGGCTCATTTCTGCATCGGCCTTCTCCTTGTGGTGGCTTTGCTGCCTCACATTTCGGTGGTGCTGAGGTCTGTGGCGGACCGATGGTTCATGACTATTTTGCCGGAGAAGCTGACCGGCGAATATTTCTCTGCCCTGGCGAGCCATAAGCTGACCGCCTCGAGCATTCGAAACAGTGTCTTCTATGCGTCGGCGAGCTCTCTTCTTGATATCGCGCTCGGCGTCGCCATCGCCTACTTCTTGGTGCGGAAAATGATCCCCGGTAGGAGCCTTCTGGACGCGATGGCGATGTTGCCGCTGGCATTGCCTGGCTTGGTTCTGGCATTCGGGTACATCGTGGCGTTTTCGAGGACCCGCCTTCTCGACCCTCTTGTGAATCCGGTTCCTCTTTTGGTTGTGGCGTACGCGATCCGGCGTTTGCCGTTCATCGTACGGGCGGCGTATGCCGGTTTTCAACAGGTCAGTCCGGCGTTCGAGGAAGCCTCCTTCAACCTGGGCGCGGGGTGGATGCAAACCATTCGCAGGATCACGGTGCCGCTGATCTCGGCGAATCTCATCGCGGGCGGGCTGATGTGCTTTGCGTTCGCAATGCTCGAGGTCAGCGCCAGTTTGGTGCTGGCATTGAAGCAGCGGTTCTTCCCGATAACGAAGACAATCTATTTTCTTTTCAATCGCATCGGGGATGGACCGAGCATAGCGAGCGCTCTGGGCGTGATTGGGATGGTGTTGCTGGCGGCGAGTATTCTGGTCTCTGCGAGGCTTATGGGCAAAAGGATGGGAGCGCTGTTCCGAATGTGATACATTAAGGATGCGAAGAGACACATCAACGTGAGCCGGAGACATCCGGTGGACGTTTTCTATGAGTTTCAGGATTCCAGGGGAATGGAATGCTCGGGTCGGACGAGGGTGTATTTTCCGCGTCCGGATCTCGAAGCGGCGGCAGGAGCCCAACTGAGAATTGTGTATGACGGCTTGAATCCGAGAAAGAATTTCGCATATGAGCTTTATGGCATAGACCTTTCCGGTAAAGAATGAGCGTCCGCACGCATGTCGCTGGAAGGAAGCGATTCGACCCAGAATAAAAGGATAGCGATTCGATGCATTGGGCAGATGAAGTGGCCGAAAGGCTGATCGAGAGCGGTCGAGAGATCGTCATCTCGACAGGGATAACTCCCTCCGGGGAGATACACATCGGCAATCTCCGGGAGATGATTACGGCGGATGCCGTGTATCGGGCGATTCTGGAAAGGGGGAAGAGCGCGAAGTTCTATTACGTGGCTGACACGGCGGACCCGCTGAGGCGGATTTATCCTTTCCTCGACGCATCGTATGCGGAGCACGTGGGGAAACCGCTGTGTGACATTCCCTGCCCGTGTGGCCGCCACCCGAATTATGCGGAGCATTTCCTCGAGCCGTTTCTGGAATCTCTGAGTGAACTGGATATTTCGGCGGAGGCGCTGAGGGCGGACGAGTTGTATCGGGAAGGAAAATACGCCGAAGCCGTCGTGACGGCGCTGGAGAAGAGAGATCAGGTCGCAAGGATCATAGATGAAGAGACCGGCAAGAGGACTCTGCCGGAATGGTCGCCTTTTGTGCCTCGCTGCAACAGGTGCGGAAGAATCACTTCGACGATCGTCAAAGGCTTTGATGCCGAAGCAGGAAGTGTGGAGTACGAGTGCAAATGCGGCGACACTGGAACGGTGTCCGTGATGGGCGGGGGGAAACTGGTTTGGCGGGTTGACTGGCCGGCCCGGTGGAGCATACTGAAGGTAACGTATGAGCCTTTTGGGAAGGACCACGCGTCCCGGGGCGGCTCTTTTGCGACCGGGAAGAGGATATCCGAGGAGGTATTCGGATTTGCCACGCCGGATTCTGTGATTTACGAATGGCTCAGCTTGAAAGGAATGGGGGACATGTCATCCAGCAAAGGAAACGTTTTGAGCATAGGTCAGATGCTGGAGGTCGTCCCGCCGGACATCTTGCGCTATCTCATCCTCAGGAGAGCGCCGAGGAAGTCAATCGTCGTTGACACAGGACAGCCGATGCTGCGGCTCATAGACGAATACGATCGGGCGGGAGCGCAAGCGGAAAGCAAGAGGGCTTTTGAGCTTTCGGCAATACGGAAGTCCCCTCCAGCGGATGTCCCCTATCGGCATCTTGTGAGCGTGGTTCAGATCGCTCGCGACGATCCTGACAAGATTCTGACCGCTCTGAAAAGAAGCGGCTACGACGTAATGCATCGGGAAGAGATTCTCAGCCGGGCGGGATATGCCAGGCGATGGCTCGAGAGCTTCGCGCCTGAGGAGGCAAAGTTCGATCTTCAGGACACGCTCCCCGAGGAGGCGAAGAACTTATCCGACGGTCAAAAGAGGGCCCTTGCCGCCCTATCCGAGAGACTATCCGAGAACATGTCGGGAGAGGAGATTCACCAGTTGCTGTACGCCATCAAGGAGGAGTTCGGACTCGAGCCGAAGGAGATGTTTGAGGGAATATATCTTGCCTTGCTGGGGAAACCGAAGGGGCCGCGAGCGGGATGGTTTCTGTCCGCTCTGGAGACGGAGTTTTTGAAGAAGAGGTTCGCAGAAGCCGCCGGGTAATCGCTGCTCGCAGACACGCTCGCGGGACGCCCGTTGAGAACTGGCCCGAGCCTTTGTCTAAATCTGACATCGTAATCGCGGAGAAGCTTCTCAATGAAGACACCATGCCCTTACATGGAGTATCTGCAAATTGAGGAGATTACCAGGAAAGAGGGTACCGCCAGGTTGGCCATGCCCTTCCGGGAGGAGATTACCAACCCGAATGGCTTCGTCCAGGGTGGAGCAATTGCCTCCCTGGCAGACGCGGCGCTGGCGGCGGCGCTGAGTTCTCTCACAGGTGATGCTCTTTTCTTTACCGCGAAGATGGAGGTGAGGTTTAAGTCGCCGACGAAGGACAGAACGCTCGTTTGTGACTCGTAGATAGAATCGAACCGAGGGAATTTCTTTTTCGGCAAGGCAACTGTCAGGGAAAAGGAAGGGAAGATTGTGGCGGAGGTTCAAGCTTCTTTTTCTGTTCCATAGCGGCGGTGAAAAGGAAACGGCCGGCGGCTCCGCGTTTGTTCGGAGCGCCGACCGTTCGTTTTGATTCCTGTGCGACTGAATCACCTCGTCGAGATAGGGGATTAAGCCTTCATGTCAATGA
>JABMQX010000234.1 GCA_013203085.1 bacterium
AACTTCCCCATGCCGATAAGACCTGCGCACTTGAAGTGCTCCTGTTCGGAACGCGCCAGGACGCCCCGATAGATTTCCAGCGCCATTTCCTTATCCCCTTTGGCAGCTCGCTTCTCTGCAAACCGCAGAAATGCGTTCCCAATGAAAATCCGGTCCCGCTCAGACAGCGTTTCCCAATCGAGCACGGGCTGGGGGTCCCTCGAGTGAACTTCCCCGATCCGCGACATCGCCTCGAAAGCCGCCAAAGCGACCGCCTTGTTCGGGCTCTCCGCACAGTCAACGAGGGCGTCCAGAGCTTCCATCGCCCCCTCTTGCCCGAGAGAATGAATCACCGCCGGGCGGAACTCTTCCGGAACCGTCTTCGACGCCTCGATCAAAGCCTGAAGCGACGCTTTCCCCGGGATCCTTTCCAGGGCTCGCCGCGCATCTTCCCTCAGTTTGTCGTCATTCAGCAATCGAGCGATGCGCGGAACACACTTGTCCGCTCCGGTCAGCGCGAGAAGCTCCAGAGCCTTCACCCGCGTCGCGTGCTGCTTCTTCCTGCCAAGCAGCCTGAGAAGTTGGCGAGTGACCGCTTTTCTTTCGGCAGTTGCCTTGGGCCGTGAAGCGTGGTGGGCGATGGTATTCAGGGCTTCCGAAGCTGCTCTCGCCACCCCTCGGCTTTTGCTCGCAACGAGGTCGCCCAGAGGCACTACCGCGCGCGCTCCTATCTTACCGGCGTCCCGCCACGCCGCGTAGCGGACGTCCGCGTTATCATCCTGAATTTTCGCAATGAACTCCGTGACCTCCCCCTCCGTGGCGCCCACCCCTGCGGCGGGCAACAAGACCACGAACAGCATCGCGGCACTCAGCCCAATCGCCGCCGTGAACCGAACCTTCCTCGAGGTGTGCATCCTTTTTCCCTCCTTTGCTCCAAAAACAATAAATCGCGTTATCAGGCAAACCGAACATCGTCCCTTACAGGAAATAGGGCGCGCGGGCGTTCCTGCTGAGGAGACAATTGGCTTCCTCATCCGCGACGAAGCGCTCCTTGACAACATCCCAGTAGAGCTTTCGTCCCAGAAGATAGGAGATGTTGCCAATAATGCAGAGCGTTGCCGTGCGATGTCCCGCCTCAATGTGCATGAGTGGCCGCTCCCTGCTCTTCACGCAATCGAAGAAATTCTGCGTATGCCCCGGGCTCTTGAAAAGCCGCACACCTCCCGACGGCACCTTGTACTCCGTCGCCTTCCGTTCCGTTCCGCACCCGCCGTCGCCTCCGGTGACGACGAGCGTATCCTTATCGCCCCAGTACTTCGCGCCGAAAGCTGCGCCCATCTCCTTATGCCCCGGCTGGCTCCATGTGAGCGTCCAGTCCGGGTTTTTGAACTCGTACTTGATGTCCATCGTGACCGGGCAATCGTACATCCCGTCGTGGGGCGGCTCGCCGGTCGCCTCCACGCTGACGGGCCCGGCGTTGTCGCAATCCATCGTCCACATGATGTTGCTAAAGACGTGGGCACCCCTGTCCCGGATGTTCCCCGCGCCGTATTCCATGAACCAGCGGAAGTTGAAGTGGCACCGCATCGTGTTATACGGCACCCACGGGCACGGCCCGAGCCAACGGTCCCAGTCAAATCCGGGCGGCGGTGCGGAGTCCGGCTCCCATTTCCCAACCGGGTTGTTGTAATGCCAGCACGTTACCTTCTGGACCTTGCCAATGTTGCCGTTACGGATATACTCGCCCGCCGCGTGCGCTGCCGACGTGGAGCGGCCCTGCGACCCTATCTGGACGACGCGCCCATACCGCTTCGCGGCCTTAACCATCGCCCGTCCTTCTTCGATGGTCTTGGAAGCGGGCTTCTCGCAGTAAACGTCCTTCCCCGCCTCACAGGCGTGGACGGTGTGGAGACCATGCCAGTGGTCAGGACTGGCGATGAAGACCACATCAATGTCGTTGTGATCGAGCACCTTCCGATAATCAACGTAACCGTCCGCCTTGCCGCCCTTGCTCGCGATTATTTTTGCCGCCCTGATGCGGTGGCTTTCATCCACATCGCAGACAGCCACGCCGTCCTTGCGAAGGAAAGCGCCGCCTCTGCCGCCGACGCCAATGTGGCCGCTGATGATACGGTCGCTCGCTGGCGGCTGCCCCGGCCCACCGAGGGCTT
>JABMQX010000235.1 GCA_013203085.1 bacterium
GTATTCTGCGGCGTCTGCGAGCCACTCCGCTGCGTCCATGGACAGTCCTGGGGTCTCAGGTTATAGTTTTCTTCGCACTGACAGCTTTGGGGATGGTGCTGCTGATCATCGCCGGCATAGTTGTTTTCGGCTTGCGTTTCGCGGGCAATGTCCTCAGCGTGTTCGCGGGCTTTTCCCTGTGCACTCTGAGCTTCTTCTCCATGGGATTTATCCTCGCCGGCCTGATGCCCACGGCGCGCACCGCGCAAATTGTGGCGATGGTGCTGTTCTATCCCATGATTTTTCTTTGCGGCGCATTCATTCCCTGGGAGTTCCTGCCGAAAACGATGCAGAAATTCGCCCAGGTTTTGCCGCTCAGGCACGTCGTGACGTTGTTGCGCGGCCTCTGGATGGGGCATGGCTGGGGTGAACACCTCAAGGAGGTGGGCATCTTGGCTGGACTCCTGGTGGTATGCGTGATCGTATCCGCCAAGACTTTCCGGTGGGAGTGAGGCAATTGAGCCAACTTTGATTAGAGGGTGAGAAAACGCGGGCCGACACGGCGCTTGAAATTTGCCTCGCACGTTGCCGGAACGATGGCGCCGGGAAACGCTGCTCTGAAACTGGAAGACAAGATTCCGTGAACGTGAAGGTCATTTACGCATGAACTCTTTGGTCACGGGAGGCGCAGGGTTTATAGGGTCGCATCTTTGTGAGCGGCTTATCGCCGAGGGCGATTCCGTTACGGTTGTTGACGATCTGTCCACTGGCTCCCTGAAGAACCTCTCGAACATCAAGGATAATCCCGCTTTCCGATTCTTGCGGGGGAGCGTCACCGATCCCGGGTTGGTCGGGAAATGTGTCGCCGAAAGTGATAGGATATTTCATTTCGCGGCAGCCGTCGGCGTCAAACTTGTTATCCAGAATCCCCTCCACGCACTCTTGGTTAACACCATTGGCGCTCAAACGGTTCTGGCGTCTGCCTCGGAGCACGGCAAAAAGGTCTTCATCGCCTCTTCCTCCGAAATATATGGGAAAAGCGAAAAGGGACGATTCAGCGAGGACGACGACCGGATTCTCGGCCCGACGACAATAAGCCGCTGGGGTTATTCGACGAGCAAAGCTCTGGACGAACTGCTGGCTTTCGCTTATTCTGAGCAGAAAGGGTTGCCGGTGGTCGTGGGACGTTTGTTCAACATATGCGGTCCACGACAGGTCGGACGCTACGGCATGGTCGTACCTCGGTTCGTAGCGGCCGCCGTGAAAGGGGAGCCGATAACGGTTTACTCCGACGGCGAGCAGACGAGGAGTTTTATGGACATTGAGGACGCCGTCGAAGCCATCATGCGCCTTATGGAGGAACCATCGTGCGAGGGACAGGTATTCAACGTCGGTTCCGGGGGGAAAATAACCATCCTTCAGCTCGCGAAGATGGTCAAACGCCTGACCGGAAGCGTTTCCCCCATTCAGTTCATTCCCTATGAGCAGGCTTATGACGAAGGTTTTGAAGATATGCGGTACAGAGTTCCTGACATCTCGAAGCTAAAGGCCGCCGTCGGTTTCAGCCCCCGGTTCGGAATCGAAGAAATCCTTTCCAGGACTATTGAGTATCTGAAAAAGGAGATGCCGAATGAACATTAGCAGGAAAGCTTTTTGCCATTCTTTTTCCATCGTTTCGATGCTTTTTTTCGTCCAGTTCTCTCGTGCGGAAGAGCAGTCGAAAGCGGTATTCAAGGCTGACCGGTTCAGTATTGATACGGAGCGGAACGTTTTTTCTTACGAGGGCAATGTGAGGATGACTGATGGCGACGCCTCTCTCACCGCCGACAAAGTCACCTATTGGCGGGAAACGGGCATCGTCGAGGCGGAAGGGAAAGTTGTCTTCCGCAGAGGGAAGCAATTCGTTTCCGGCGATCGAATGAGGTACGACGTGAACACCGGTCGGGGCACGGTACGTTTCGCCTCCAGCGCCATGTATCCCTGGTATGGGTGGGGCGAAAAGATCACCCGCCTCTCCGAGAAGCTGTACAAGGTCGAGAACGGCTACGTAACGACGTGCGACTACCTCAAGCCGCATTGGAGAATCCAGGCGAAAGAGATATTCCTGCACATGGACGAAAAAATTGTGGCGAAGGGAGCAGTCGTGTACGTCGGGAAAGTGCCGCTTCTTTACGCGCCACGGTACACGCATCGGCTCGACGATACACGTTATCCCTTCACCATTTCCCCCGGCCATAACTCCGACTGGGGCGCCTATCTCCTCACTGCCTACAACACGATTATCAAAGGAGTTAAGACCAGCTTCCATCTCGATTATCGGCAAGAGAACGGCATCGCGGGGGGAGTGGACGCCGCATTTTCAACAAAAGGCGGCAAGGGCCTCCTGGAGACTTACTACGCCAACGATGACCATCGCGAGCTCCCCGACGGCAAGGTGGAGCACGACCAGCGATACAGAGTCCACTACGCGCAAACCCAAGATCTCGGCGCAAACACTTTGGCCACAGTCGAGCTGAATAAGCTCAGCGACATTGATTTCCTGGACGATTTCTTCAGAGATAGATACGAGGACGACCTCCAGCCGCAGAGCTTCGTCAACATCACCCGATACCATCCTCGTTATACGCTCAGTCTTTTTGTCCGGAAGCGCCTAAACGATTTCTTCAACGTCACAGAGCGTCTCCCCGAGCTGTCCATGGACATCCGGAATCAGCGCATCGCAGGCACGCCCTTCTACTACCAGAGCGTCAACAGCTTTGCGAACCTGGGACAGGAGTTTGCAGACGATTCCGAGCCTTCCTACGACACGCTGCGATTCGACAC
>JABMQX010000236.1 GCA_013203085.1 bacterium
CTATGTGGTTACTCCCGACGGAAGGCTTGTTTCGGGCATATCTCTCACGGAAAATTTCGCCACATTAGTTCCGGGCCTCGAGCAGATGCAGATAGTTCAGGAGGCGACCGATTTCATCCGGCTGCGCATTGTCCCGGCGGAAGATTTCAACGACCGGGGCAGGCGAACCATCGAGAGGTTGATGCACAAGAGGTTCGGCAACGCCATGCGATACGAATACGAGTTTATGGAAAAGATTCCCTGTGAACCATCGGGTAAGTTCCGGTTTGTCGTTTCCAAGGTGCCGTTGCCTTTTGGGTAGGAGAGCGACATGGGAAGTCCAACAGTCAGCGTTGTCATTTCCACGTACAATTATGGCCGTTTTCTGGCAGAAGCCATAGACTCCGTTCTGGCCCAAACATACAAGGACTACGAGATAATCGTGGTTGATGATGGCTCGACGGATAACACGAGGGAGGTCGTTCAGCCTTATACTGACCTGCCGAACTTCATTTACCATGTCAAGCCGAATGGCGGACAGCCCAGCGCTCTGAATAAGGGAATTCAGTTATCGAGGGGAAGATTCATCGCTTTCCTTGATGCCGATGATAAGTGGCTCCCCGAGAAGCTGGAGCGCCAGATGCCCCTGTTCGAGGGACGACCTCAAGTTGGCGTTGTGTATTGCCGCCGCGCCCTTTTTAACGAGGAGCGAGTCATAGGTGACCACTACAGCAAGCCCCTTCGCTCCGGCATGGTCATCAACTGGTTGCTGGTTGACAATTTTGTTCCTTTCGCAAGCTCTATCGTCAGAAAGGAGTGTTTCGAGAAAGCGGGGCCGTTCGATCCAAAGATGAAAAGATGTAATGATTACGATCTTTGGCTCAGGATAGCCTTGCATTACGAGTTCGATTTTGTGGACGAGCCCCTTCATCTATATAGGGAAGGCCACGTCAGGATGTCTTCGGACGGCATGGCCATGATCAGGGGCGCATTTCGTGTCCAGCGCAAGTTCCTTCGCCACTGCGAGTGCCCGCACATGATAAAAAGATCGGCCGTTCGTGCGGCTACCTCTGACAAGTACTGGCTTCTCGGAAGGCTTTACGTGGAAGAGGGCAGAAAAGGGAAAGGGCGGCTCGCCTTTTTGCACGCTCTGCGGTATTCTCCGGCAAACCTGTCGCCCATGAAGGCTTTGATTGGCAGTTTTATGCGGGAGGATACGGTGAATGCGCTTCGAAAGCTGAGAGACAAGATCCTCCGGCGATGTTTGGCTCGGTCCGGGGCAAAGGGCGGGGCGGCCCCTTCCCTCGGCAGCGAGCGTCCGCGATAGGGCAAACTTCCAAACAAGCGATAGAATTGATGCCGATTATTCCGTGAGCGACAATGGCGACACCAAAAGTTAGCGTCATAATACCAACTTACAACCGCAGAGAGTACGTTGGCCGGGCAATTGAGTCAGTGCTCGCGCAGACCTTCCTGGACCACGAGATAATCGTCGTTGACGATGGCTCGACGGATAAGACGAGCCGGGTCGTCGCTGCCTATGGAGATAAAGTGAGATACATCTACAAGAGGAACGGGGGATCGGCCAGCGCAAGAAATCTGGGAATAAAACATGCAAAGGGACGATTCATCGCGTTTCTGGACAGCGATGACACGTGGCTGCCAGAGAAGCTTGCCATCCAAATAAGCCGAATGGAGCTCATGCGAAACGTTGGCTTGTCCTATACTGATAAACAAATCGTATCAGAAGATGGTGCCGTCATCAAAGCTTCTCAGGGATGGCGCTGTCCCTCGGGTCGTATTTTCCAGAAGCTCCTGATGGACAACTACATTTCGACCTCGTCTGTAGTGGTTTGTCGGCGAGAGTGTTTCGGCAGGGCTGGTTTTTTCGATGAGACAATGCCTGTTTCTCAGGACTACGAGATGTGGCTGCGAATCTCTTATCACTATGAGGTTTGCTACATTGATTTGCCTCTCACGAGGTACCTATCTCATCCGGGCAGCATCAGCCGTCAGGCAGAAAAAGTATACGCTTGCAGTATATATGCGGTGCAGCGGATGGTCGAGCTGTACGCAGGCGAGTCACCCCAAATTGCTCTGGCGGTGAGAAAAAAAGTTCTTCGAGTCCACCGCGGTTTTGGGGTGGGCTTCTTCCGCGATGGGAAGTTTTCGCAGGCGAGGTCCGCTCTGAAAATCGCAATACTATGTGACCCGCTTGACGCGAGAAGCTGGGTCTATTTCTTGACAACCTACCTCGGCCCGGGCCCGATATATGTTTTGAAGCGCCTCAAGAACCTTTTCTTTCCGGCCCGTGACAGAATTCCCTCGGAGGGCGGATCACGATGAAATCTCCCTTGCTCAAGAACAGTTCCCTGTGTGGAGAATCGCAGCGGTTTTTGTTCAGCAGTGTTTGACAAGGGTTTCTTTAATAGGCAGATGTCAAGACTCCAGTGAAAAACGAAGAGGTGCAATTAGTTCTGCTGATAGGTATGCTGGTTTTGATGGTTTCTTAGTTGGTGAGAACCGTCAGCGGCTGTGCCAGAAAACGAGAAATCATGGGGGTTTTTCCGTCGGATGATTACTTTGCTGGCAGTCCTACCGAGCTTGGGAAAAAGA
>JABMQX010000237.1 GCA_013203085.1 bacterium
CTTGCCTGATCTTGTGGAGGCCCAGCTCAATCCTCTCTCAGCGGCACGAGCCATATGTTGCGATACCACAGCCGATTGTCATGATCCTGAAGCTGGATGCCTCCCGACGGCACTCCCTCACGCCTCGGGCGGAACTGATCGTGGGTCTTGATGCCGTTGTGGAAGACGGTGATGATGGCGTTCTTGACGCGTTCCCCCTTGTCGTCGAATCGTGGGGCTATGAACGTTACATCGTACGTCTGCCATTCTCCGGGGGGTAGGCACGCGTTCACAAGTGGCGCCGCCTGCCCGTAAAAGGCTCCGCAATCGTGCCTGCTCGGTTTCAATCCAAAGGAATCGAGAACCTGAATCTCGTTGCCCCCAGGGAGATAGACCCCGCTGTTGCATCGTCCCTGCCCGCGGGCTGTGGGCATGAAATCCAGGCAGAACTCGAGGTGTAACTTGAAGTCGCGGAAATGCTGTTTGGTGTAAATGCTCCCTTTTCCGGAGACGACCTCCATCGCACCATCCACAAGCTTCCACGGATTCGGCGTGTCGTTTTTGCCGAACCACTTCGACTTGTCCTTGCCGTCGAATAGGATGACCGCTCCTTCCGGCGGTTTCGCGCCGATAGTCGGGGAAACCTTCCGAACCCTTTTTGCGTCGAATCGGCCCCGATTTTCCCCTGCATACTGGCCGGTGAATTTTCCATCGCTGACCTTGCCCGTGAGCTCATGAACGCCGCCATAGTCCGGACCAGCTTCTATCTTCCCCTTGAACGAGACCTCGTCGCCCTCACGCTTTCCACGCGCCTCGCCACGAATAGGCTCGACTTCGCCAATGTCTGCCGAGATAATCGCCCGATAGTTGCCCTTCCCCTCCGCAATAACTTGCACAGAAAGGGTTCCGCCGCCGAACGATTCATCGTACCATTGCCCTTCCCAGTTTCCCATCACGGTATCATTCGGGACGACCGCGTAACCGGAAAACGCAAGGGCCGCAAATCCGAGAACGATCAGAAAAGTAACGTTCTGTCTCATGAGAATTCCTCCATCCTGTAGTTTGAACCGATAATGGTTGCTTGTGGACACCGTCCGTGCGACAACAAGATATGAAATTCCGAGCGCAGAGGCAAGCCGCGATTTCAAGGACACGGAAGCTTCACGCTGAGCCGCAAGTCCGACGAAACGCTGGCCCTCAGATGGCGGAGACCGTAGATAACCCAGCGTGGACTTCACGTAATTCACTCAAATTCCCTTGGTTAGCGTTGCGCGACACGGAGAACGAGCACAGCCAGTCCTCTCGCATCGAGCCTTTTTTCGGTCAAAACCTGTCTCCGTTCAGCCGTCATCGCCAGCTTACTTGGTGCCTTCAGAAGACCCTCTTCTCCTCCGCAATTTCGTGAAAAGCCCCTCTTTTATCTCCACGGCGTCGTGAGGACATGATTCCAAACAACAATAACACCGTATGCATTTGCTGTAGTCAATGAAAAGTCTCTTCTTTCCCTCCCTACAATAGATAGCCTGTGGAGGACAGGCCTTGAAGCATGTCATGCACAACCTACACGTTTTTGGCTCTATCCGTGGTTTGTTCGAAAGGCGATTCCGAAGAAGCTGGAACAGAAACGGGGGTAATCTATCCGCAAATCCCACCGCTTTCCTCGCTATTTCAAAATCGGTCGCGCGGACACCTTCCAGAGACTCGCCGAGCACCTCGATTTCCTGCAACTTGCCGACGCCTTTGCCCTCTGCGTGCCCGATTCTCGTCGTAGGAACGGAATCCGGTTCAATCCCGACAATCGCGCACGCAACGGCATCCACGGCGATTCCGTCGCTGCCGGCGATCAGAAGCCCAACATGTTTTGGCCTGCCTGCCCGCGGTCCTTTTTGCCCCTCCATCGTCCACACCGCATCCATCACGTGAAGCCGAGCCGGCACGGCGGCGTAAACGTCAAGGAGCATCTTCGCGAAATCATCCACCCTCGGCATGCGTAGGTGGTAATCGCTTTTGAGCAGTCCCGGCACTACGCCGAACATGTTCTTCACCGCCCCGGTGAATGCCGTATAGCCGTGTGTCTTGAGCTTGGATAAGCATATAACCACATCGGCATCCAGAGCTTCTCTGGCAACAATAAGCCTCTTCATTATCACACCGTTTGGGACAGCAATGTCCACGGGGGAGGTAAGTCCAACCAATGTCGCGCCGTACTTCTCAGCCACTTCGACCATCCCGGTAGGGCCGCGAACGCTTTCAAACTTTACGATGCACGGGCTGTCGCCGATATAAGGAACACCACCTGCCTCCTTCACCAACCGCACCATCCCAGCGACAACGGAAGGATGTGTGGTCACGGCCTTATCCGGATGATCCCCGGCAAGAAGATTCGGTTTGATGAGCACTCTTTCCCCCCGCTTCACGAACCGTTGTATCCCACCGAGACGACTCACAAGACTTTTGAGGCTGCGGTACACATCCTCGACGTCCGAGTAGTCCCCGCATTTGACAACGGCTACCTCTGCTTGCTTATCGTGCCTGCTGGAACTCATGGGACAGAAGATTCCTCCGCTTCCGCGCGCACGCACTTGGGAAAGCTTCCTCCTTTGTGACTAACTTACTGGCGCCTTGCCGAAAGCCTTTCGCTGTAGTAGCCACCCGGCGCTTGTGGCTATCGCCAACCCGATTGCACACCAGGGAACATTCCCGCTCGCGACGATACACGCATCTGTCTTCTCAACCGGATTCGCCGCTTGTGCAACCTTTATCCCGCATTATAGCAAGCGCTGCTTCGCAAGCCACTCCGAAATTCCTCC
>JABMQX010000238.1 GCA_013203085.1 bacterium
CCTTCTGCAGGAAAAACCTTTCCAAGAATGCACTTCCGATAGACTTCTTCAGTTAGCCGGATCACTGCCGGATCTTTCCATTCAAAGAAAGACTTGATCTCTTCTGTCGTTGGTTCCGCAGCGTTGGCGCAATTGTCGGATGTGCGGCCCCCAATAAACAGACCGACGGTACTACCAGCAACAAACTTAAGAACCTCGCGCCGATTCACAATTCTTCTCCTTTCTTGCCCTTCAGGCTGCCAACTACGGCTCATATAGTTTTTTCATGACATTTTTTGAGCGATGGACCTGCAGTGTAAGACGCCGCCCGAGAGTTGCTCATCCGTGCGAATATCACAGCCGTCTTACAGCAGGGGGGGCTTAAAGGAATTCAGGAATCTCTCATTACCCGGGGATGATTCTCACATGCGGTTTCTTATGCACCGTGCCAACTCGGGAGTCAAGCCCTTTTTGGCGTGCCTCGGTCCCTGCGAGCGGCGCCGGCAGAATACTACTTCCGTAATGGACAACCTATTCGAATTGGCGAGCTTCAGGCTTTTCAGCCGACGGTTTTGTTTCGCTTGCCCAAGGAGACGGAGGAGAGTTTCACTGTATGGCGTCCTATCTGCCAGACCAGCCATATCTCTGTAACGTCTTTCCTACAAGTCCTGCGTGCTGTCCGTGGTGCGTCGCCACAAAAGAGTTTTTCGCGCTCCTCCCTTCTCATGTGCCTTCATGGTGCGGAGCAGG
Source organism: bacterium (assembly GCA_013203085.1). Taxonomy (GTDB): domain Bacteria; phylum Auribacterota; class JABMQX01; order JABMQX01; family JABMQX01; genus JABMQX01. The sequence goes on from JABMQX010000238.1 coordinate 730, forward strand.
CATCCGGTGCTATGTGCCGTTTAGTTTTCTTTCGTGACAATAGTTCAGAGTGCGCATATCATCTTGCAAAATGCGATAATGGCTTGGGCGAGGAAAGGCAAACGGCTGAAGATGTCTTGGGTTTGACAGGTGGGGGGGAAGTCCCATTCGGAATAACGTGATTGATGAGAATCAGGCCGTCGGGCAGTGGCCTGACACCTTCCGTGGCGACGGACAAGCCATCCGGAACCACCAAGGCCGAAAGTCCCCGCTGGATGATTTCCGTTGAATGGTGTTTGAGAACTTCTGCTGCCAAAGCAGGCGCTCGCGATTCTCCCCGGGGTTGCACATAATTTCGCTTGGTTTTTGTGCTGGTCCGAGCGGAGGTTTGCGAACTCATTTTGCGGTAGAGCAAGGAGGCAAAAATGCGGGTCAAGTGCTCCATTGGAGTATGGCGTTCTGAGAATTACCTGCTGAGGCTGATATGTGGTCCCTTCTTGTGGGCCATCATCGTCTTGGTTGTGTCTGTGCCTATCAGGGTGAAGGGTTCAGGGCAAGGGGCGCAGACGGCGCGTTATGGAGTCAAGGAAGAGCTGGACATCGCGCGATTGAAAACTCTTTTCCGGTCGCCGCCGAGCGATCGGCGGATTCTCAAGATTATCCATAACTTCCCGAAGAGAATTCGAGACCACGACCAGTTTCTAAAGAGCTTGAAGGAGCGGGGCTTCGGGGGGCTGGTTTGCAATGTTCATTTCGACAATTACCTCCGCAGTGGGGAAAACTGGGAATCGTTTATCCACGCTGTACGGATGGCGAAGAGGGTTGGGATGACGTTGTGGCTTTACGATGAGAAGGGGTATCCGAGTGGGGGAGCGGGAGGGCTGGTTTTGGAAGGGCACCCGGAATGGGAGGCAAGGGGTGTGGCTTGCGTAAGCGCCACGACCGACGGTTCTCGGGTGGAGCTGAAACTCTCCGAGGGGAAGCTCATTTCGGCGTCAGCATTTCCCCTTGAGAGTGGCCGGATTGATCTACGGAGGGGCGTTGATCTCGGAGATGCCGTTGCGGAAGGCGGGTTTGTAAAGTGGAAGCCTCCTGAGGGGCGGTGGATGGTTATGGCATTTGTGGACCAGCGGCTTTACGAAGGGACTCATGCCGAGTGGAATTTGCACGAGAAGAGGCCCTACCCGAACCTGCTGATGAAGGAACCGATCCGGCGATTCATCGAGCTGACTCATCAGGAGTACGCAAATCGTTTCGCCGATCTGGAAGGAACGTTCGAAGCGGTTTTCACTGACGAACCCTCCCTGATGAGCGTTTTTCTTCGCCCCCAGCCTTACCCGGTGATCCCGTGGTCGCCGCACTTGCCAGCGCGTTTTCGACAGGATACGGGGCGAGACTTGATTCCACTGTTGCCAGCTCTTTTCGCGAATGCAGGACCGGAAAGCGGGCGGACCCGCTGCCAATTCTGGAGGCTTGTGGGCGAGATGGTTAGCGAGGCTTACTTCGGACAGATTCAGGATTGGTGCCGGGAGCACCGGATTGCCTCGACAGGACATCTCCTCTGGGAGGAAGACCTGGCAAACCATGTTGGGTTTTACGGAGACTTCTTCAGATGCGTCGAACGCTTGGACATCCCTGGAATTGACTGCCTGACCTCAAAGTCGGGGGCTGTGCCGTTCCACATCGCCAAGCTTATCGGTTCCATAGCCGACCTCCGCGGCTGCCGGAAGACCATGAGCGAGACCTCGGATCACTCGCAGCGGTATCGCCCACCCGGAGACAAACGTCCCAGAGAAATTGTGTCGGCGGCGGAGATTCGCGCCACATGCAATCTGCTTTATGTCTGCGGCATCAATACTACCACCTCGTATTATTCCTGGGCAGGGCTAAGCGCCGAAGAGCAACGTCAAGTTAACGAGTACGTGGGTCGCCTCGGCGTGATGCTGACCGGAGGACAGCACGTTTGCGATATCGCCGTGCTTTATCCGTCGGAGAGCCTGTGGGCTCATTTTACGCCGGCTTCGCATAAGGCAACGGTTTCTCATGAGGTTGCCGCCATCAACAAGACCTATAGAGACGTAAGCTCGATTCTTTTCCGCCATCAGCTCGATTATCATTACTTGGACGTGGCGGCGTTACGGAGGGCGAAGGTGTCCGGGGATTCTTTCGAGGTCGGCGGCGAACGATATAGGATTCTGATTCTTCCCCGTGTGGATACGCTTCCTTTCGACGTGTGGCGGAAGATGATAGAGTTCTGGCGAGGGGGAGGAACCGTGATAGCAGTGGGAGTATTGCCGAAGAATACGCCATCCGAGTTCCCAAGCGAACGGGTGATGGAGTTGACGCGACATGTTTTCGGGGTCAACCCAGAGAAAACACCGGGCGAGTTGGCGACAAAGTGGAACGGGAAGACTGGGACGGGAGTGTTCATTCCGTCAGGTGATGAACTATTGATCAGCACGGTCATCAGAGGCCTGTACCGGACCGACTGCGCGGTGTCATCGGCGCGTTCCCCCCTGCGATACTCGCACCGTCGCATGGCAGACACGGAAATCTACTTCTTAGTGAACGACTCCTCGAAAGAGATCGAAGAGGAGGTTGTGATGCGTTCGGCGGGCAACCCTGAGATTTGGGATCCCAATACGGGAAAAGTGGATGCGCTCAGAGGATTGGCAACCGAGCCAAGTTACGAGGTAACGCCGGTTCGCTTGCGAATCGAGGGTTTTGGGAGTAGGTTTGTAACGTTTGACGGCGCGGCAAAACCGACCAGGAAGGAATTGAACGGGCATCTCGTTGAAAAAACAACTGTGCCTCTGGAAAAGACGGTGGGAAAAGTGTCTTTCAAGGTGCACAAGCCGAAGCATGTTCGCTGCGAGACGCTCCCTGATTTCAGGCTGGCGGGGGAAGACGGTCCAGCACTGCGAATCGATTCCGAGATTACCGTCGGAGGAGCGGACAGCTGGTGTTTCGTGGAGGCGAGGTTCTCTCCGGCGGCAGATTTCTCGTCCTATCGCGGGCTTCGCATTTCGACGGACGTGCCGGAGGGACAGTCCGGCAGCGGAGCGCGCCTTCTGGTCATGTTGCAGGAGGAGAACGGCGCCGATTATTTTTCGGATTCCAATCGGGCGCTAAATCTCCTCGGATGGAAAACGTGCACCGTTTGGTTCGACTCGTTTGCCCTCGCGGGCTGGTCGAAGGACAAGGACGGGCGCCTGAATGAAGACAGGATCGCCGCCTTGCGGATAGGCTGGGGCGGCTACACTGGAAAGAAAAGCGAAAGAGTGTGCTTCGCCATAGGAGGAATTCATCTCATCGGCGTGAAAGATGATTCCCATCCTTCCCCCTGAGCTTCTTCTTGATGCACCCACGAGATCGGTGCACGAGTGCCCGGGCTGTAAGAATACAATCAATCCAAGTGCCAGCTCGTGTGTGAAGTGCTGCAGGCTTGGGGGGAAACAGGTGCTTTCTAACCTACAGAGTCTATTTCCATGGTTTTGTGAAAATTCTTTGCTCCTAATCGACGCCCGCATCGGTAGTTATGGGCTGGGCAGAGGCGTTTTCGCCACACAGCTTGACATGGCCCTGCCAGCGTACCCCGTTCGGCTCACGACGTCCCCTCTCGGTGGCCGTAATTTTTCCATGGTTGCAGAAGCGCGGGAAAGTGAGCGCAACTCCGTGTGAAACGCGTTTCCGAGCTTTCCGGGAGACTCGCGCCGTACTCTGGCGAAAGTCCAGGATCGGTGACTATACAAGGATTATCTTTCGTTTGAATGAGCGCTTCCCCAGTGTCTATTCTTCATACGTGACAACTATCGCGTATGTGTCGGCCCCTATCGTGGGGTGTCGAACAACCGAAACTCCAGATACCTGCTTGATTTTGGAAGCTTCCTGACCCTGCAAGAACGCATTGAGATCCTTCTCCAGGTCATCACAGTTCTTGGACGATATCAGCTTAGCCTGCAGCATTGTTGCATCCTCCTATCTGCGGTTTTTCGGTGGCTGACCACAATCAGAACCAGAAGCAAAGCAGAAAGCTGTGCCTCTGGCACGGAAGCTCGTATAGAGCCCGTGTGCGTAGAAAGCGATCAGCAGAATCTTCACTCATTCTCTCACAGAGCCCTTCCGAGATCAACATAATAATGTGGGCAAAACGTTCCGATAGAGTGAGGGACACGAGGCCCAGGCAAGAATATGCTTGCCGCCTCCTGTTCGACAGTCTAATCATTTACTGTCATTGGCGCGGTCTTGGGCGTGTTTCGTGGCCTGCCTTGCACCGACTTCTTTCCGCTCCTAGCCCATGTTTGTCACTTGTTGTCGTTAGTCCTTGAGTTGCAAGGGGCCGATTTTCAGTTTGTCATTACACTTTCGGCCAAAAAGA
>JABMQX010000239.1 GCA_013203085.1 bacterium
GAAGGGCTGGACCCGCACGAAGTTCATGTTGTTCTACAATCGCTATGACGAGTCCGCCCGCCTCAAGGAAATCAGCTATTTTGCCCGACTTCTCCGAGAAGCGGGGCTAAAAGAGCCGCAGCGGTTTCTCTACCGAGTGGACGGCGGCCCTACCAGCGTAGTCCGCGGAGTGGGACTGGAACACATCGGCGTGTGGTGCGTCAACGGAAATGTCCGCTACACCCATCCCGAGGAACAGCGAGAGATTATCAGACATGGCGGCCAGATTTGGGTCTATTCGAGTAACAGCGCGAGAGAGCCCTGCATCGCCGCCCCCTACATAGACACCGAGGCGTTGGCCCTCCGGACGTGGGGGTGGATTCCCTGGAAATATCGCGACACCGTCACAACGATGTGCGAATGGGGAACCTTCTACCACGGAAGGGGGAAACGCTGGCGAGACCCTGCGATAGCCGCCGCTCTGGGTGGCAAGCAGGTACTCAATGGCGACGCGCTATTGATCTATCCCGGAGAATTTGTCGGTTTGGAGGGCCCCGTTGCCTCCATTCGGCTCAAAGCGCTGCGTCGAGGAAGCCAGGATTTTGAATACATGTGGCTTCTTGCCCAATTGGCAGGCGAAAAAACCGTCGCGGACAAGATAGTCAACAGCGTTTTGTTTCGAGCCATGCACGAAGCATTGAAGCCCGGGCAGGATTACTGGAAGCCACGGCAGCGGGATAGCCGCTCTCACGACCCGGCTCAATGGGACCAAGCCCGCCGTAAGCTGGCCCGGGAAATACTCAATGCAAAGAAGTGAGAGCGATCATCGAACATGAGCGGTCACCGCGGCAAAAAGTGTCAAAGAGAGATTGACGGAACCGGGAGAAAATGTTTATAGGAGAAGGTATCTTCTGGAATTCGAATGGAAACGATATCATAGAGCCACTAATGGCTCGCATAGGAGAGAGGTAAAGTCATGGCAGAAGAATTCTTTCAAGGTATCGGCAAGATCGAATACGAGGGTCCGGACTCGAAGAACCCTCTGGCTTTCAAGCGCTACAACCCCGAAGAGTTGGTCGAAGGCAAGAGCATGGCCAATCACTTCCGCTTTGCGGTCGCCATGTGGCATACCATCTGCTCTGGCGGTGCGGACATGTTCGGCGCTCCCACGAGAGTGATGCCCTGGCTCACTGGCAGCGACGAAATGGAGATCGCACGCAACAAGGTTTTGGCGCTCTTCGAGTTCTGTCAGAAGCTCGGCGTGCAATTCTATTGCTTCCATGACCGCGATGCGGCGCCGGAAGGTGAGACTTTCGAGGAGACCAACGCGAAGCTCGACGAGATTGTTAAGCTGATCGCCGAACAGCAGGAGCGTACCGGCATTAAGCTCCTGTGGGGAACTGCCTGCCTCTTCAATCACCCGAGGTTTATGCACGGCGCCGCGACAAGCTGCAATGCCGACGCCTTCGCTTACGCCGGTGCACAGGTCGCTAAGGCTATGGAGGTCGCCAAGACCCTGGGCGGTCAGGGCTACGTCTTATGGGGCGGCCGCGAGGGATATAAGAGTCTCCTCAACACCGACATGAAGCGGGAGCTGGACCACCTCGCCAGGTTCATGCACATGGTTGTTGACTGGAAAAAGAATATCGGATTCGAGGGCCAGCTCTACATCGAGCCGAAGCCAATGGAGCCCACCAAGCACCAATATGATAGCGATGCAGCCGCCTGCTATGCCTTCCTCCAGCGATACGACCTCGTGGAGCATTTCAAACTGAACATCGAGTCGAACCACGCAACCTTGGCCGGGCACACCTTCCAGCACGAGCTGGAATTCGCCGCCGCCAACGGCATTCTTGGCTCTGTTGATGCCAACCGTGGCGACCTGTTGCTCGGGTGGGATACCGATCAGTTCCCGACGGACATTTACGAAACGACCCTTGCGATGCTGACCATCCTCAAGGCCGGTGGATTTACCACCGGCGGCCTGAACTTCGACGCGCACGTCGCCCGCGAGAGCATAGACCCCGCGGACCTGTTTCATGCGCACGTTGGCGCCATGGACACATTTGCCAGGGGGTTGAAAATCGCCGCGGCTATCCGAGAAGACGGCGTGCTGGACAGTTTTATCAAGCAGCGCTACAGCAATTGGGATAGCGGCATCGGCGCCGACATCGAAGCTGGCAAGGTCGGATTTGCTGAGCTGAGCAAGTACATTATCGAGAAGGGCGAGCCCGCTGCGAACGAATCCGGCCGTGTGGAAATGCTGGAGGCCCTCATCAACAGCTACATTTAGGGATGTCGTCACGTCGCTGTTTGCTCCCCTTGGCCCTTCTTCTACAGTTGTGCCCTGTGCTGAAGAATTGGGGCCTGGGAATCAACGACTTACGAAAACAGGATCCGGTTTTCGCTGAAAACGTAGTGCCAACAGGAAAATCGAAAAACACAACTGCCGTTTACGTAAGAAGTTACAAAATCGCGGTGTAGAAGGTCCATTTGAGCCAACACCATCCACACGCCTCTGCCCTTCCGAACGCGACAAATTCCGCATTCCGCGGCCCTGCCCCGGCCCACCGTCGGAGGCAGTCACCCGTCTTCTCTCGAGAAGGTGAAGAATAGAAGCTCGCTTTCTTCCCACAGGGCTGGCGCCTGCAATACTCTCCCTTTTGCGCCTTGTGGGAAACGGCATGGCGTGGTATCCTCTGGCCCCTCAAGACAGGCCTTCTATGACAACAGGAAAGAGAACTTGGCGGAAGGGGGTGGCTAAATGAAGCTTCCGCGACTATCGGGCCGGGAGGTCATCAAGGCGCTGGCGAAAGCGGGCTTTCAAGAGATCAGGAGGCACGGGAGCCGGGTCTATCTCGAGAAGACCACCGCCGGCGAGACAAGCCATTTGATGGTCCACAATTTTAAGGAACTTGACCCGAAAGCCCTGATGGACATCATTCACCAGTCTGGTCTTAGTCGGGATGAGTTCCTGTCCTTTGTCTGACGCTGCCGGGAAGGTGCTTCGGCGGTCCGTCGTTGGGCGTGATTGTCAAGTCTTCATTTCCGGCGCCGGTTTTGTGCTGGAAGCTCCTTGTTGACAATGGGGCAGACACAGTACTACGTTATGCCGTGATTTTTGGGTCCGCCAGTCGTGCTCGCTTGTCGTGGGATGTCTGCAGAAAAGTCTGAGCCGAGAGTTGGTTCGGGAGAAAGAGAGGGAGGTTGAGTATGGGAGTGAAGGGCAAAATCACAAGACGCGAATTCCTATCGAGGACGGCGACAGCGGTGGGAGCGGGCATTTGTTCGCCGTACATTCTCACCAGCGAAGCCCTCGGTGGGCCGGGGCAGCCGCCAGCGAGCGACCGTATCATCAGCGGCCACATTGGCGTCGGCGGCAGAGGCGGTGGTTTCCTTCGCAAGGACGGCGTGGCTGTCTGCGATGTGGATGAAAGCCACCGCGTCAGAGCCGCAAAAATAATCGCCAGCAAAGGCGGCAAGGCGGACGGTTACGTTGATTATCGGAAGGTGCTCGATCACAACGACATTGATGTGGTCTTCATCGCCAGCCCTGACCACTGGCATGGTCTCCACACCGTCCACGCC
>JABMQX010000240.1 GCA_013203085.1 bacterium
AGGGCCGTTCTGCCCCGCTAAATCATCCGCCTCGGAGATGACCAGGACGTTTTCCCCGACAATATCGAGGATGATGTCCCAGTAGTCCCACTTCACTTCCATCACCTTATCCAGCAGCCATTCAACGAATTTCCTGTTGGCGACCATGTCCATAAACAAGTCCTCGAATCCCCGACACCACAAAGATACCTCCAGGATTCCGGCGGCGTTCCTGCCCAGGATGTAGGCGTGACCATTTCGGAAACATTCTTCAGCTTTTTCCTTCATGCCGACGTACCTCGACGTGTCCGTCGGATCGGGATATTGCCACCGCGCCATAGCCTCCTCTGGCGGCAGCCCGGCCATGGGATGACGTCGCATATCGTAGTACAACCCACCCTCCTTGGGCATGTGCCATTCGATACCCCATTCGTCAACGAAATAGAGGTAATCGCCTTTTTCGCCTTCTTCTGGTTCTATATCGGCACGCCCGCCCGGATTGATTCCGTCAACGTCTATCTTCAGCCTCTCCTTCACGTCGTCGTCAACTTTTGCGAGCTGCTGAATAGGGTCTTCGATAACGACTTCGCGCTCGGGGAGGCCAAGGTATTTTCTGAGACGCCGATACGCTTTTTGGCTGATGCCGGTGAGAATCGAGCCTCCCATGTCAAAAGGAACCCTATCGGGTTCTCTATGCTCGAGAGCTGCCCTGACTCTTTCCAGAGAAGTGAGTTCATCCATTTATTTTTCCTCACGTTTTTTTTGGAGCCCGCGTCCCACGGGGCTGCTGCCGACCGTTCGCCGCAATGCGCCGGGCATAGTGCTTGAAACGCTGCGTGAAATTAGCCTCCTTTCCCTTCTTCTCTCGCCAAGACGCTAAGACGCCAAGCACCCGCGCGATCCGGTTTTCTGTTGTCCTTTGCGCCTTCGCGCCTTTGCGAGATGGTCCTTATCTCCCCCCTCCTTTCCTCCCGATATTATCCACAATCACCGCCGTGAGCAAGACGCTCCCCACGACAAAATCCTGCCAGTCGGCGCGGATACCGAGAATGTTTATGGAAGAGACTATCATGACCATCAGGACCGTTCCGAGAAATGCCCCCAGAATGGAACCCTTTCCCCCGCTGAGGCTCGCCCCGCCGATGATGACCGCTGTTACCACTTGCAGCTCGACTCCCTGACCCGCGGTTACGGGGGCGCTCCCGCCGCGGGCGCTGTTCAGAAGCCCGGCAAAGGCCGCGAGAAGCCCAGATAAAATATAGTTGAACATTTTGATCTTCACCACGGGAATGCCGGAGAGAATGGCGGACCTCTCGTTTCCGCCGATGTAGAAGTTTTGCCGGAGGAAACGCGATTTGCGGAGGAGAAGCTCACCGGCCGCGACGATAACTAGACAGAAGATGATGGGCATTTGGACACTGAACTGCGTGCCCTGGAATACCGTCCCCTGGCCCAGCCACTTGAAAGCCGCCGGAAAACCGTAGATTTCCCTGCCTCCGGAGATGACTTTCACCAGCCCCCGGACCGCGATCATGGAGCCAAGGGTGGTGATGAAGGGATTGATGCGGAGCCTGGCGATCACGAAACCGTTGAACGTGCCCACGCCGGCCCCAGCCAGAAGCCCGAAAAGACAAGCCACGTAAAAGGGCAAACCGCCATTGACCATTCCCAGGGCCGCCACTGTGCCGCTCAATCCGAGAACCGACCCTACGGAAAGGTCAAACCCGCCCGATATGAGAAGGATTGCCATCCCGCAGGCGATGATCGCGTTCACCGAAAGCGAAAGGAGTATGATTGTTATGCTTTCGAACTGGCGGAAAACAGGCGAGACGATGAACATGATCAGAAAATAGACTACCACGATGAGAAAAAGCCGCACCGCACTGGATCGAGAGGACTTGAGCAAAAACTTAACCACCATGATAAAAAGCCACACCGCCCCGGATCGACAGGTCCTGAGAAAAGACTTAACGTTCATCATGCGCCTCGTTCCCCGAAGGGTTCTCTTTCTTCATTCTCCGATCCATTGCAGCTTTCCCGCCCCAATCGCACACGACAGGACGACCTCTTCGGTGGCGTCCTCTCCTGCGATTTCGGCGACGATGCTTCCTTCCCTCATCACCAGGACCCTATCGCTCATCTTCAGTATTTCCTGGAGGTCTGAGGAGATGAGGAGAATAGCCGTGCCCCGGCGGGCCATTTTGCGGAGGTGATGGTAAATCTCGCTCTTGGTTGCAACGTCCACGCCCCTCGTCGGCTCGTCTGCGATAAGCACCTTCGGATTGATTCCCAGCCACATGGAAAGCAAAACCTTCTGCTGATTTCCTCCGGAAAGGTTCACAACCCTTTGCGTCACAGAGGGAGTAACGATCCGAAATCGCTCTCGGCACATTTCTGCGAAGGAAAGCATGCGGCGGTCGGAGAGCATTCCCGCTCTGCCCGTGAAAGCCTTCAGATTCGGCGAGACGAGATTGTCTTTGACGCCAAGAGAAAGGCATAACCCGTGAAGCTTCCGGTCTTCGGTAAGATACGCGATGCCCTCGCGGATCGCCTCGCCCGGCGACCGGACTCGACAGGTTCTTCCATCAACCTTCACTTCGCCGGAATCAGGTGGTTCCACTCCAAAAATGGCCCTACCCAGTTCCGTTCTCCCTGCTCCTACCAGCCCCGCGAGACCCACGATCTCGCCTTCACGAATGTGGAAGGTAATCTCTCTGAAATCATCTCCGCGGCTGAATCCCTTAACAGAAAGGCGGATTCGCTCTCCCGGCGGCTGGAGTCTCTCCCCGAAGATATTCTCGATTCTGCGTCCGACCATTTTGCGGACCAGCTCACTTTCGCGCGTTCCGGAAACCTGCGTCGTGTCAATATACGCACCATCTTTCATAACAGTGACCCTGTCGGCAACCTCAAAAACTTCACTGAGATTGTGAGAGACGAACAGAATACTCATCCCTTCTCGTTTCCACTTTCGGAGATTTGCGAAGAGATTCTTGATTTCCCCGCTGCTCAGCGAAGAAGTCGGCTCGTCCATAAGCAGAACCTTAGGGGACAGCGAGATTGCCTTGATGATTTCGATCACCTGCGCTTTGCCCAAAGGGAGATGTCTCACAAGGAGAGTAGGCGGAATCGTCTCCCCGAACTGATGAAGCAGATCGCCCGCCGCCGAGTTAAGAGCCTTGCGGTCTATGAAA
>JABMQX010000241.1 GCA_013203085.1 bacterium
ATCTGAACCATTCCTACATCTGCCTCCCTGAGGCCAAAGCGGCCGGAAGGGCCCCTGACGATCTTCTCCATTATGATTGCTGCAGTCCGCTCCAGTCCGGTGTTTATAGAACCTTCTTTCCAGGAACGCATGGACATGATGTACACCATCAAGACGCCCCCGATGAGCATCACTGAGGTGATTATAACGATCATCATCTCGGCTATGGTGAAGGCGTTCTCTTGCCGCATCATGGACAACTTCTCCTTTTGTTCTTCAGCCCCCCCCTACAATGGGCGCGCCGGGATGGCTAACCCATGTTCTTAGCTGATAGCTCCAAGGGATGGATCCGGCGCCGACGGCCTTCTCGTTCCAGACTACTGCTACGCCGATGGTGATTCCGCTCTCCTCGGGGGACAGGACAGTGACGCGGGTACACCGGACGGAAATGCCTCCGTCGCGTTCGTCGAGCGCGACGTCAGTTTCGGTACTAATTGTGGGCATCGAGGAGAGGTCGGCGTAGCGAAGGGACTTGAGGTACTCAATGCGTGCCTGGGCGACGTTCATAGCTTGTGTCCAGTGCTTTGCCCCTGTGCTCAATAACCGGCCGCTCAGGAAGGAGCTGAGAATAGCGCTAATGCCAATGAGGACGATGAGGCAGGAGATCAGAACCTCCGCCAGGGTCAACCCCTTTCGGGAACTGAATCTTCGGAAATGTGTCTTCATTTGGGTATCTTTCCTGCGTACTAATACCCAGAAGTGGGTAAAAGTTGCCAGCCTTTTCGCTCATTCCGGCTTGAATCGCCAGTCAGCATTGGTGTTGCAAGTTCTGTGCCACCACGGGTTAGCCTCAGGGCCGAACAGGGCAACGAATTGTGCGAGGCAACTATCGCTTCTGAGGTGACTTGGCAAAGAAAATGCTGATGCACAGAGAACAAGCCCTGGAACTGTTTCGAAGTAGAGCCCCAGCGAGCCCGCACCGCCTTGCGGACATGCTTCAGGTAGTGACAATGGAGGTGAATCAATTGTGAGATATCGAAGCCAAAACGAACGCGGAATTGTGTTAGTGATAACACTCTGTTTTACGATCCTCGCGGCGATAGGCGCCGCAGCCTTTCTTAAACTGACCAAAACGCAGGTGGTCCAGGTCAGATTGCAATCGCATTCCACCAAAGCCTTCTACGCGGCGGAGGTGGGGCTGGAAAAGGGGACCAAGCTTCTCAAGGACGATTTCTACTATACGCCCGCGGGCACGGAGCCTTCGTGGGCAGACAACAAGGTTTACACGGAAACGGGATATATCCTCCTCCTGATTCAGAAATACATGAACCCCAATAATGCTAACTACGACGACGGGTTCTACTCGCTGGTTGCTGAGACGGATTACAACTTAGAGGCGAATGGAGGATATAAGTCAACCTATAAGATTGACTTGTCCAATGTGCCGGGCTGGACGGATAGGATCTGGGTCATGGCCACGGGCAGGTATTACCGGAGTAATGGGGATGGAAGCTACACGCTGGAGGCGGAACGAAGAATTCTGGCGCTGCTGCGGGCGAGGGAGATTTCCCCCTGGAACAACGCCATTTTCGCCGGCGAGGGGCAGGCTGGAATGGTCATCAATGGCAACGTGGACATACGCGGCTCGGTTCATCTTTTGGGAACGTCCCTGGCGAGCAGCGATCTCGCTATGGAGTTCAGCGGTAGCGGGAATGTCTGGAACAACTATTCGGGAATGCCGGCGGACCTGGCGGCGAGGGTGCCTTCGATTGCGAAGTCCTACGGTGGCGTGATGCTGGACTGTCTTGAAGCAGAGGTCAGGGTTCAGCACGGCAAGGTCGGCCTGAGTGGAACTTCCACCCTTGGACAGCCGGATGTTCAGGGGAACGGTATGAAGGAGACGCTGGAGGGCACCTATATCACGGACGGCTATGGAGGAAACAGCGGGGAGGAAAATGTCTATTCCGACAACGGGACAAGGAGCCCTTATGACCTGGACGAATTCGACCTTAAGTTTCCGCGATTGTCGGAGCCATACGGTGAGTATTCGAGCTACCTGAATTATCTCCGAGCTCATGCTAATGCGCTTGTGATTTCCGACCCTCAGGAGTTGAGCGAACTGCAGGATATTGTCCCGAGTTCTCAGTTTCGCTACGAGAATGATAATGCGCACATCATCATGGACGGAAACGGACTCTTGAGCATACGAGGAATAGTTGTCGTCGAAGGGGACGTGAACTTCGATAAAGAAGGCAGCGACAAGACCATAGAGTACGAGGGGAAAGGCACCCTTGTCTCAGCGACAAGTGTGGGTGTCAATTGCAACCTCCTGACACAGTCTCTCAGCACCTATCCGAGCGTGGACGTTTTGGGTGTGATGGCGGCCGATGCCATCACTTTCAGCACAGCGCAGATCAACGTGATGGGTGTCTTTTACGCGGAAAACGAGATTATCTCTTCAAAGCAGACGAGCGTCGCAGGGACGTTTTTCTCGAGCTATTTCGACATGGGACTGAACGTGCCAGCCATATACCAGGTGCCGGACGTTGTGAAGAATCTTCCCCCCGGGATGATCGGAGACTTCCGCGTCTGGACGATCAAGAAAGTCACATGGGGGGAGATCTGAACCGGCGGCGACCTGGAGGAGGACTGATCTCCCAGCGAGTCGAGGTGACAGGGTGAGGCCGGTGCGCTAACGTATATGTGGAGCGCCATGTGTGCTCCAGAGCGAAAACCGTAGGCGTGAAGGCGTCTATTCCGAGTCGCCCTTTGAAGACAGCACTGCCTCCCTTCGGAATCTCCTCTTGCCATACCGCAGAATCCCCGACGGGATAGAGAAGATTTTGGCGGCTTCCGACGCTCGATCCCCCACCACAAAACAGCTCTCGCTGCCCAACCTCCGCCAGGCGCTCACAGTATAGCCGTACACCTCGGCAATGCTCCTGTGAGAAAAACATTGGTTGACGATGCCAGCCCCCCGAGAGTATCCTGCAACAGCTTTTCAGAGGAGGAAGTTGAGGATGAAGGAAATAACCATCGAGGATGTGGAATACGCCGCGAGACTCGCGAAGTTGGACCTTTCGGAGGAGGAGAGGAAGTCCATGACCTCTCAGTTGCGAGACATCCTGGGATATGTGGCGAAGCTCAGCGAGCTCGACACGGATGATGTCGAGCCGACGGCGCATGTTCTTCCCATCAAGAACGTATGGCGACCCGACGAGAGACAGAAATCTTTGAACCAGGAGGAAGTGCTGAAAATCGCCCCGAAGGCGCATGAGGGGCAAATTAGAGTGCCGAGGGTCCTTGAGTAGAGGAGCGTTATGCGATTTCACCTGCGCAGTGCAAAAGAGATCGTGCGAATGATCCGCGAGAAGGAGGTCTCCGCGAGGGAAGTTGTAAGAGATGTTCTGGACGCTATCACGCGGATAGACCCCACCGTTAAAGCCTACCTCAGGGTTGACGAGGAAGGGGCCTTGAAGGAGGCGGAACTGATTGATGCGAAAATCACCCGGGGAGAGCAGATCGGCCCCTTGGGCGGTTTGCCAATCGCTGTCAAGGACAACTTTTGCGCGGAAGGCGAGGAGACCACCTGCGCGTCGAAGATTCTGAAAGGTTTCTATGCGCCCTACGACGCGACCGTCATCGGGAAGTTGCGGGATAGCGGAGCGATTCTGTTGGGGCGCACGAACATGGACGAGTTCGCCATG
>JABMQX010000242.1 GCA_013203085.1 bacterium
AATCTCGAATGCGACGGCGTCGTGCGGCTTGAGTTCGATACCTCGCCGAAAACGCCTATCCTCTCGCACCGGTTCTCCCGCACCGTTCTCCGTCCGTGCGATCACCGTGAGAAATGGCGATTTTCCCAGCCCGTACCGATCTGCGTCGAATTCGAGATGAGCTTCTTGAGCCTGGTCACTGACGTTCACAAAAATCAGGGCGAGCCTTCCGTCCTTCGCGCGCCACGCCCCGGAAAGAATTGCGGGAGTTGTTACAGGTCGTTTACCCCACCACTGCCAGTCGGCTGTTACAGTTGAAACGTTTCCCTTCAGCGCCGGAGGGCGCGCCATCTCGCCGCGAGCCAGATAGACCCGCAAAACATATCGTAGTCTTGCCATTCGTCTGAGAAACGCAGCCGACTCGGCGTTCGAGATCATACCGGGGCTTATCCATCCAAGCTGCTCGCCGAAAACGAGCGCCTGCCCGGTCTTCATCCGCATCGCCAACCCTTTCCACGAATCCCCCTGATACGCTCGCGAGAAAAGCTGAATCTCTCCTCCATAGACAGCCGCGAACAGCGGGATTTGATCCTGATATTGAAAATGCCACGTGAGATAACCGTCGAAGACGTGGACATACGGCTCGGCGTTGCACTCCGTAGTCAGCACCTTTTCGGGATAGAGCTTCGACATCTTCTTCTGCAGCTTGCCGAGCATCGGCCAGTAGCCCTGCGTGTTCCACCAGTGCCCGCCAGCGAGAGGGTGTCCGTGCGTCGCATCGAAACAGAGACGAGGAGTCGCCGCCGCGATCTGGTCAATGTAAACCGCATCTACATCCACGCCCGGACCCACAAGCCTCAGCACAATATCTTGAACAGTCTCCTGCCAGAGTTTTGTCGTGGGGCACATCGGGCTCAGCTTTTCCCCCGAACCATAGACCTCGATGTAAGGCTGCCCTTTCTCATCCTTCGTGCAGAAACGGATTGCGTTGTTCTTGAAATCGTCGAGGTCCGTGTCCCATAGACGCCCGTTGATATAGGGCATCACCCGCACCCCTGCGTCTTGAAGAGCCTTCACGCCCTCGGGAAACCCTTTCTTATAGGGAAAATAATGGGGGTAGTCGTCATCGAAGGGGACCATGTGCCAGTTGTACCAGTGCAGGGCTGTGGGCACCCCCATGTATTCGGCGAACTTCTTCACCTGCCCCACGACTTGCTCGGGACTTCCCCCGGTCTGAGCCCAGACGGCGATGTCCTGGAACCAACGCGGAGTGTCGCTTCTTCCCGCCTTCCCGTTTTCCGGCCACCATTTCGCTTTTTTCGCCACCCATTTCCTGTAAATCTGCGCGGCATCAAACCAGTCGCCCCGAAAAACCTCGAGGACCGCTTCCCCAGGGCACTGCCAGTCGTTTCCCGGAACTCCTGAATCTGGCGCTGGCCAGGCGAACGACGTTTCAAGGGATGAGGCGTCCGGCACTCTGACTTTGAGGTCCTTCGTACTGGCAAAGGGATCGTGAACGGCGAAGTAGAGTCCACAGTCCGCGTCATAGTGGCTGAAAAACTGCATCGAACACCATCCGCCCGGATAGCGCCCGGAGAATTCCGCCTTCGTCTTGATAGGCACCGGGCGAAGTCCTCCGGAACCGTGAGGGATGACGAGGAAGTCGTCCTCCTCGGACTCTCCAATTGCCCTCAACGAAATCCGCGGAAAGGTGATGTTCTTGATGCTCCACGTCTCGGAGAGGTTGTCCACGTCCATCTGCCACGACGATTTCTCGCCCGCGATGGACACGCGGCAGGTAATCCGGAACTGCCCCGTGTCCCCTCCAATCGCTCCGCGCCATTCCATCTCTATGACGTCCTCGGAGGCAGTGTTACCGCTCGACTCTTTCACCCGAAATCCGCCGAGTCCTTCGGCGCTGCTGAGCTTCTGAGTTTTTCCGGTAGTGCCGATGAGAAGAAGTGACCAGAAAGGCGTTCGTGTCTCTGAAAGCAGCTCGCGTTCCGCACGTAGGTCGAAGAAACTTTCCAGTGCGATCCCTCGTTTCGTCCCCACGAATGCCAACCCGATCCTGCCGTTGTCGAGCATTCTCAATCCTTCCCATCTCTTCTCATCAAACCACGGCACAGCCTCGGATGCATCTTTTCCCCTCCGTAGCGCTGTCAGCACAGCTTCAGCGACTTCCACGAGCTCGCCTGCCTCCGCTTGTTCTTCTGCGAGATGGGAAATGCGACTCCTCACCCAGCAAAACCTCCCACGCCGAGCTCCTTTCGGCAACTTACCGACTTCTGCTCCAAGCTCCGAGAGTTTCTGCTGAAGCACCGAAATGCTCGATGCCGAGTTCGATTCTGATGTCGCGGATGCTGTGAGAAAGGGATCGGAAGCCGCCCCCGCGACAGGATTAGAAGTGAGAATTCCGCATAAGAAGAAACATACGAGAATAAGACCTGTTCGACTTTTCATGATTAACATCCCATTATGCGTTGTTCTTTCATCCTCCATCGGCGAGCGTGTTCGCCTGCGCATCAGGAAGAGGTTCCACCAGACATTCTACCAAATTCCCTGCTTGAAACTCCGAAGTAGCGTATCGCCGAGAAGAATGCTGTCAAATCGCCCGTTAGGGGCACTTCACAAAGCAGGCTCAGAACCTCAACTCTATCGTCAGGATTTTCTTCTTTTGAACGTTCAGCGGGATATGGTGGCCCTTCACAAC
>JABMQX010000243.1 GCA_013203085.1 bacterium
CACTCCGAACAAGATTGTGCCGGATGTTGGACTAAACGTTTGGACAGTGACCCATCCTGCGTTTCCTCTTCTTAACGGCGCCTGAATTCTAAAAGTGAGGGGAAGTCGATCCAAGGTAGGGGTCAGCGGGGTAGGTTCCGCGGCTGTGGTCGAGAACAGTGGCGGAAAAAGTCCCAAGCTCTCGACAATCGACGATGCTACAGTTGCTGGTGAACACCCACGTTGCGAAAGAAACAAGGTAACGGATCTTGCCGGTTAGAGCCCACCTGTCGTCGTCGAAAGACCGCGTCCTCCCTGGACCCGAAATGTCTCCTTCCATCGCTTCTTCCTCGTGGGAGTTTTCTCTGCTACAATCGGTTTCCTGAGCGAAATGCGGGGCAATCAGGCAGTAAAGAGTGGTACGATCTCCGGGGGCAGGACAGCCATATCGCCACCGGTTGACGAGGATTTTCCGCAAAGGATTAGGAGAAGAGCATGACAAAGGCAATCTTCCACATCATGGTTTTCGTGGGAACCATGTGTATCACGTGGGCCGGGATGACGGGCGAGGAAAAAAGGAAAAGCATGTACGCAGAGAGCAAGCGCATTGTCTCGCAGTACAAGGCCGTATTCAAGGCGCCCCCGAGCAAGACTCCATCCAACACCGCGGTTGACGGGCCCCTTTTGGGAAATGGGGATCTCGGCGTAACCATCAGTGGTCCTCCCGAAGCGCAGCGTTTCTGGATCAGCAAGAACGATTTTTGGAAACTGAAGTGCCAATATGGCGCCAGCGGCCCCCGTATCTTTGGTGGGATCGACATCAAGATCCCCTACCTTAAGAGAGCCGGGTATCTCATCGAACAAGAACTGTACCCAGCGCTCACGATTGCCCGGTTTACCAAAGGTGACACAACGGTAACCATGCTCTCCTTGGTTTCGGCGACCGATGATGTTGTGATCATCGAACTCTCATCGACAGGCAGGGCGATAGATGTCGGACTGAGCTTATGGGCGGCTGAAGGCAACGGCGCAAGAGTGCAGAGCGGAAGACAGGGCTCGAAGCACTGGGTTGTTCGAGAGTTCTCCGAAGGTGTTGACATCCCCGTCGGAGCTGCCTGCGCAATGACGCAGCTCGGAACAAGCGAACCTGCATTCAAGCTACGCTCTCGACAGAAGGCTACAATCGTTGCGGCCGTACAGAGCTCGTTCGACAGCCAGACTTTCTTGCCGGACGTTCAGAAAAAGGTGGCCAACCTGAATGCAAGAGAGCTGGAAGAATTGAGGAAAAAGCACGCGGCCTGGTGGCAGGATTTCTGGGGGCGGTCATTTGTCGAAATTGGTGATCCTCTCATTGAGCAGCGCTACTACCTCTCCAACTATGTCATGGCCAGCTGCAGTCGTAATCCTCATTTCCCCCCTCCAATTTTCGGGACCTGGATCACTACCGACAGCCCCGGCTGGTTCGGGGATTACCACCTCAACTACAACCACATGGCTCCGTTCTATGCACTGTACACCTCCAACCACATCGAACAGGCCGATCCTTATCACTCGCCAGTTCTGGCCTTCATGGAACGTGCTAAATGGTATGCCCGAAACGCGTTGAATTGTCGGGGCGTCTACTATCCTGTGGGAATCGGTCCCAAGGGCATCGAGACGACGCGCAACTGCGGCCGGCATGCTGCCTGGCACAAGGAGAAGGGCGGGCTGTTCTTCGGCCAGAAAAGCAACGCAGCCTACTGCGTGGTGAATGTCGGTATGCGATGGTATCACACCTACGATAAGGACTATGCGAGAAAGCTCTATCCTTTTGTGCGTGAGGTTGCGAACTTCTGGGAAGATTACCTGAAATTGGAGAACGGCCGATACGTCATCTACAACGACAGCATCCACGAAGGCTCGGGTGGTGGTAAGGATTTCAATCCGCTGCTCTCCCTCGGCTTGGTTCGGAATGTCTTTGCGTTGGCGATTGATATGAGCACCGCCCTCGAAATCGATGATGATCGCCACGCTAAGTGGAGGGATATCCTCGAGCACATCAGTGACTTCCCCACCCAAGGAGAACCAGGCAAGAAGATGTTCCGCTATACTGAGAGGGGAACTCCCTGGTGGAACAACAATACCCTTGGGATTCAACACATCTATCCTGCAGGCGCGATTGGGCTCGACAGCAAACCTGAGCTGCTCGAACTCTCTCGCAACACGATCCGCTCCATGAACCGATGGATCGACGGAAATGGTATGAACAGCTTCTTTCCTGCAGCCGTCCGCGTGGGATATGACGCTGATGTCATTCTGTCAGAATTGCGCACAATGATCAGGAAAGTAGGCAGCCCTAACGGTTTCACTCTGAGGAATCCACACGGCATTGAGAATTGCAGCATCGTGCCGAACACAGTCAATGAGATGCTATGCATGAGCCATCAGGATGTTCTTCGCCTCTTCCCAGTATGGCCGAAAGACAAGGATGCACGGTTCGGCAATCTCCGCGCCGTCGGAGCATTCCTGGTTTCCAGCGAACTGAAACAAGGGCAGGTTCAGTATGTACGTATTCGCAGTGAAGAAGGACGAAGTTGCACCATACAAAACCCCTGGCGGAACGGCAATGTAGTGGTATTCCGAAACGGCATAGAAGCCGAATCGGTTGAAGGCGCCCGTTTTATGCTACAAACTCGAAACAACGAAGAGATCTATATCGTACCGGAGAACGGAACGCAAAAGGTAAGAATGTAGACATGCACAATTGTCGAACCAGCCGCTCGAGCGGACAAGCTGAACCGTGCCGCTGAGCCCTGCCGTTCAGGAAGATCTGATCCAATGAAGAGAAGTCACGGCATATCTGACACTTTATTGGAGACGAAGGTGTCGATCGAGGGTCTCATCATCGGCTCGAAGTCTTTTCGGTCCGACGAGAAACATAAGATAATCCTTCTTTAGTTAAGGATCGCGCGGTCTAGGTACACTACGGCCCTGAACTCAAAAACACCTTAAGATGCGTGGAGGAAGACCAGCCGAACGGTGGTGTGAGTTACTGGATCAAAGCAGAGATTTATTCTAAGCTACCATCACCAGGAACGTATGAGTTTTAGGAACCCTCATCTGAAAGGAGCACGAGAATGCGTAGCTTTGTTTTGGCTTGCTTATTGACGTTGGTCGTATCCATGAGCACTGAGGCCAGCACAGTACTTCTGGAAAGTCATTCACTGGTGGTGAAGGTTAATGACACCACAGGCCGATGGACTCTTCTCGACAAGCGCTCGGGAACCAACTGGCCCTCTAAGGGGATGGCGAGCCCCGGCACGGCGCCCTGGCTCAAAGGCAACTTTGTAACATCAAAGACCAAGAACAAGACCTCCATACGCCTGCTTAAAAAGAACGGCGCAGCTGTCGTTCTTGCACTGGTCGAGGAAGGGAATGCGCTCGAGCTTCGCTACGAGAGTGAGACCGACGGCACCATCCACGTTCTCGACGATGTGTTGGCCATTACCGATGTGGAAAGCGGCTACGTTATCGTCCCTTGCCGAGAGGGACTACTGATTCCGGCGGACAGCGGGAAGGCGTTCAAACGAGTATTTGGGACGTCAGATTATGAAGGCTGTCATATGAACATGCTCGGCTTCGTAAAGGGTGGTTCGGCTCTCATTGTGAATTGGGACAGTGCGTATGTGTTTCCGGAAGTCCAAAGCACTGTGCTTTCCAGTGAGTCATATCAGCAGAAGTTGACAGCGACATTTGAACTGCGTCGCACTGCAAGATCGGTGCGTCTTCTGCCGCTGGGCAAAGGCGACCTCAATACCGTAGCCGCCGGCCACAGGTCTTACGCAGAGAAGCAGGGGTTGGCGGTTACGTTGCGAGAGAAGATCCGGCGTGATCAGCATGTCGAACGGATGGTCGGCGCTGCAAATGTTAAGCTGTGGACCTGCCTCGCCCGCCGCATGAACGAAGAAAGCACAAAGGAGGAGTCGGTCAAAGTCCATTGGACGTTCGATGAAGCAGCTCAGATCGCGGAGCATCTGCGTAGAGACGTGGGCATTGAGCGCTGCCTGTTCATAATTGGAGGTTGGACGGAAGGCGGCTATGACTGCCGTCACCCCGACAATCTGCCGGCAAATCCTGAGTGCGGCGGTAACAGTGCGCTTGCCGATGCCGTCAAGCGTATCCAGTCACTGGGCTACGTTGCCTGTCTTCACGACAATGTCCAGGATATGTATCGCGATGCGAAGAGCTGGAACCCGGATTTCATCGAAAAAAGGCCGGATGGCTCGCTCATCAAAGGAGGCCGTTGGCTGGGTGGGCGGGCGTACATGGTCTGTGCGCCCAAGCAGCTTGAACTGGCCAGACGGCCACAAAACCTGCCAGCTATCCGCAAGTTGTTTTCGCCATGGAGCTATTTCATTGACACAACATACGCTGTTGGACCGCGCGAATGCTATGATCCGAGTCATCCCATCGACCGAAACGATGACATCGCATGGAAGATTCGCCTGAGCGACTATGCGCGCGAGACGTTTGGCATCTTCGGAAGTGAATGCGGCCGCGAGTGGGCGCTGCCCCACAGCGATTTCTTCGAGGGATTAGTCGCTGTCAGAGGACAGTACTTTCATAATCTTAAACCGGAGAGTTTCGGGGCCACGGTCATCCCCTTCTGGGAAATGGTTTACCACGATTGTCAGATCTGCTACGGCAAGTACGGTTATGCCGCCGACAAGGCAGCCGAATATGTTGCTCATCATGTTTTGTGTGCTCGGCCGCTGCATTATCACTCGATTCCTGACAGCCTTTACTGGAAATCGTCCCCGGACGAGGGCGAAGGGAAGACAGGAAACCAGGTCTCCGACCGCTCGTGTTATGCACGCAGCGATGGAGGTTGGGCGGAAGGGATGCATCCCACCGATGTGTTCCTGAAGAACACGCACGAGGTTCTCGGACCGTTGCACGAAACCACAGCTTATGATCGCTTAACTCGGTTCGACTACCTTAACAGCAACCGCACGGTAAAGCAGGCCATTTACGGACATGGCGAGAAGGCAACGAAAGTCATCGTTAATTTCGGAACGACAAAAGCCGAGGTGAAGTCGGCGCTCGGAGGTCATGTCATCTTACCGCCCTGGGGCTTTGTGATCGAGAGCCCACGTTTCGCCGCCTTTCATGCGTGCTGGTGGGGAGGAGAAGATTACGGTAAAGGGGCTCTGTTTACACTCCAGCCGGTCGACAACGATAGCCTGCAGGGAGCTGATTCCGTGCGCATCTTTCATGCCTTTGGCCCTCCGACCATTCGATGGAACGGCGTCTGCTACAAGGTCAACCGTGAGGAGGTGGTCCACTCCCAAGAGAACCGGTAGGGCAGATTCCTTGTCGCCCAGGTGAGGTCCAGCTTCTACAACTTGGGTCGGAGAGAAACGAAAACCCCGAAACCGATGCAGTAAGTGAGGCCCTTGGCAACACGCAATCTCCTGTGCAAGAGCAGGAAGTGGATGTGCCGGAGCACCGATCTTCCACTAAAGCTTTGGACTGTTTACGATCCGGTATTTCCGCCAGAGTACGGCGCTTTCGGCCACCATATCGCCAAGTTCGACGCCTGGAGAAAAACGCTTACTTCAGGGG
>JABMQX010000244.1 GCA_013203085.1 bacterium
CGCCTGCGAGGTATCGAGATATTCGGCAGCCGAATTGGACCGGGAGGCGCTCTTTCGCTAAATGCCGTTCGCAATCGCCAACGTGGAGATTAGGTCACCCGGGTCTTTCTCAGCGACAGGTTTGATCTTCGCAAGCGCGAGGCGGGCATGTAAACCCTTAAAGGATTCTTGGCCCAAGAGCATCCGAAGAGGAATGGCCCCGAGGACATGCTTCCGCCATTTTCTTAACCGCTTGCCTGTCGGATCGTGTCATATCAGTCTCGTGTTCTCAAACCGAGTAGCATTAACAACGATGATCACGACATCCGACTCAAAGTGGGCAGAGGGATTTCAGTTTCTCCGCCTCGATCCTTCGGCCCTGCTCAAAGAAACGGACGATTTCCGCGCAAACCGGGTGCCAATCCTCTTTCGGGGGCAGAGGGATAGCCCAATTCTCCGCCGCAACCATCCCTTGCCGAACGAGCTCCAGTACTGCCAGCACATATTTCGCGGAACGAAGCGGATCGGCTCGATCCCAACTCCAGTCCGGATGGAGACGCCTCGAGGCGGCAAGCAGAATCTCGGACACGCCCTCGCCGGCCTCTGTGCTCTGCCGGATTTCCGAGTAATGGATAAGCTGATCCCGGACGTCCAGGGCGCCGGGACCCGCGACAGTGTTGAATAGGAGTTGACAGAAAGCAAAGGCTTCGTCGCACGCAACTGGAGACGCAACCAGAAATGTGAAAAATGCATCGAGCTGAATTGCCATCGCAGAAATCTCAAACTCTTCGAGATCGGAAAGCCTGTGCTCACGAGCAACTCTTGATGTTTGTGGCAGTCTCATCTTCGGTCCCTCCTTATGGAGTATCGCGTAGCCTTGCTTTTCTTTTCAGTTACTCAGTCGTGGGCCGATATCGGTCACTCTCATAGTTGTGCTAAAGCACGCGAATCGAGATGAAGCGCACACCATTGCCATCTGGAGTGCAATTTTGTACGCTCACGTAGTGCTCCGAATATCGTATGCGCGCTCTTGATTTCGGCGAAAACTCCGTTCGCCCGTTCGAAGTCTAACCGGTATGGCGGCGGAGCACGGGTGTGGCTTCCTTACTCCCCGCCCACTCCGTGATCCGCTCGCCTGCCGGTACTGCCTTGATATTCTGTTCGAGGGAATCGGCGATTCACGCCGACGAAGTGGGAGAAAGCAAGATTTGTGCCCAAGACCGTCTGAATAGAGGAACCGGCGTCCTGCCACACGTCACGAATGATGCGCTGGTTCGAGACCTCGTCATCACTTTCGAGTCGAATTCAGCAGGTTGTCTCAGATTCTGGCACGCGTGTTGCAGACAGTCATGCACCGAACCCCATATGGTGTTCATGTTGGTTCGCATGCGCGTGGGGGGTCTCAACTTTTCTGCTTGATCGAGTCGAGGTGGTCAGATGAAGAAGGCCTGGATTGTACTCTCCCTCCTTATCGCCCTTTTGTGGATATCAATCGCTTCGGCGCCCCCACTCGCCAACAAAGGGCACAAGGGTCTTGAAGCAAGCACGATTGACGAGGTCTTTTCTCTCCCAGAAAAGGAAATTGACGTTGGCACGGGTGCTCTTCTTATCGCCAAAGAATTCGATCCTATGCTGGACGTCACCAAATACGTTTCTGAGCTGGATAGGATGGCACTGGAACTTCGCTCCCGAATCGGCGACCAGAAAGACCCGGAGAGGATTATCGCTCTTATGAACGATTACATATTCGGAGAACGAGGATACGGCTATCCCGATGAAGATAAAGATGGTGCCGGAGTCTCTTTTCTCCATGTTCTTCTTGATGGTAAACAAGGCAACTGTGTTGCCCTTTCGACGCTCTATCTCGCGCTTGCTGAGAGGATAGGTCTCCCCACATTTGGTGTAATCGTGCCAACCCACATGTTTGTGAGGTATGACACCGGTGTGGTCAGAATCAATGTTGAGCCAACATATAAAGGTCTGGTGGTACCCGACACAGAGTATATTGAGGAATACGATGTTCCGGAGACATCAGATGGCAAGGTGTTCCACATGCGCAATATGACCAAACGGGAGGTCTTGGGCATTTTGCTCTATAACCTTGGCTGTGATTACGTGCGTCAGGGTGGGTTGAATGACACCATCCAAACGTGGGAGAAGGCCTCGGCGGTCAATCCAGACAGCAAGGGACTCTGGGTTAGTCTCGGCGAAGCATACGCTCATGAGGAAAGGCTTGATGAGGCTATCGAAGCCTACAAGAAGGCGCTGCAGATTGAGCCACGGAATTCAGAAGTCTGGGACAGCCTTGGCGATGTTTACACTGAGGGGAAGAAATACACTGAGGCGATTTCGGCATACAAGAGAGCGCTCGAGGTCAACCAAGATGCCATCTACGCTTTCTACAGTTGGTACGCATTGGCTCAGGTATATAGCGAACAGCATAAGTACGATGAAGCTATCGAGGCCTACAAAAGATCACTGGACATCCTTCCTCGAGAGGAAGACGCGCAGTCCGAATTCGGGCCCGACTGCCACAAACAAGAGGGCCTTGCCAAAGCATGGTCCGTCCTTGCCGGGGCGTATTACGAGGCCGAAGGCTGCGAAGTGGACAGAGTGGTATCTGCCTGCAGCAAGGTTATGGAGGCCGACCCGGACTTGTCACACCTGAAGCAGTCACTTGCGTTTACGTATTACCTCGATGGAAACCACACATTGGCCGGCGCACTGGACCCAGATATTGTAGTCAGACTCAGCGATGAGGAAGTGTTCGATGATGAAAGCTTAACGAACCTCTTCGCTGTTCCTCTCGTAATCTATGTTTGTGGATACCTGGTTTTTGCCCTGTTCGCGGTTCGGATTCACCGGCGACGAAAAATGACCCTATCGCAGGCTCCGGCGACAGCAGCGAACGCGGGACAATTAGTGGGCAGTGTTCCTCTTTATGTCCTCGCAGCAAATTCCAGCCGCTTCAGAAGCGCCGACCCTTTAGAAGGTTCGTGAGATAGTCTGTGACCCGGTTTGGAGTGTCGGTAGCGTAGAGGGTTGTAGCGATTCAGAAGAACTCGCTTGCTTTTCGGGAATTCTTACGAGAGGATCGGGAGACTTCGGAGGTGTAGATGTCGCACGCGGAGTTGGGGAGGTAGGCTCAGCGATGATGACAAATCGGGGCCGCGCCAATCCAAGTCTCGCACAGTCGCGCACCAGTCTCGTCCTCATATTACGCTAATAGTATAAGAGGGAGACTACAGCCCCTCTGTGCTGGCAGTGGCCATGTCCGTAGCTGTAGGCGCGCTCGTTTGGATGATATACCTTTACAGGCCCCGCGTCCGAACATTCTCCAATGTGGTGCGTAACCTCATAATCAATAAGGAAAGGTTGAGAAGGATGGAGAAGAACCTGCACGAAGTGAAGAAGGCACTTGAACAGATGAGGGATGATTATCACAGAGGTTGGTTCCAGGGTTGCCTAGTCAGTATAGCTATCGCTGTTGATGGGGTGGAAGGCCTATTGGAGGAAGCGAGGTCAAACAAAGAACTCGAAGTCTTTGTTAAAGAGCTTGAGCCTTCGCTCTCAATCCTCAAAGATTTGGCAGACAAGGAGGGAGATATCAGAAAAGCTGTGGGCACAGTCCTTAACAAGGGTCTTAAGTTGGCGGAAAAACTTAGTTAGTTCCTGTTGCGGAAAGGGTGAAGAACAACAAGAATGCTGCTGCTGGATTTGTGAGTATCGTCAGCTTGAAGGTGTGCTGTTCCTAAAAAGCCCGTCCTCAATCCTCGAAACCTTCTGCCAACGGTGGCTCTGTATCCAAGAAACGCCCCCCGGCAAAACCCTTTCATCGTGAAAGGCTTTTCTCGGTCGCCCCCCTTCATGCCGCACCGTCTCCTTGAGTATCTCGCCGAACCGAACGCTCCGCCCTCAGCTTGATCTTGGCAGCATCATTTTGAGAAGCTCGCGAGTACTTTTGCTGCTTTAGGTATCCCTGTATCACGTGAACGTTCCGCCTTATCCCCACGCCCATTTCCTTCGCCGTTTGGAAAGATTTGGTATGCCTTTTGCGTATGAAACTGGCCTGGCATAGGCCGTGTCATCCACGACGGTTCCACCAGAAAAGAAAAAAAGCAAGCTCAACATAACAGTGAAGGAGTCCGATTACCATGACTGGCTTTGACGGCGATGCACAACAAGCCAATATCGCGAGGTATGGCCTGATGGTGCCCTCAGACGCCAAGATGGCAGAAGTCAAGAAGTTGCAGGCAGGAAGAAGACAGAAAACTCGCGGTGTTTGCTTGTTGACGGTGGGCATCTTCAGCATTTGCGGTAGCCTCTGGCCCGCGTCAGAGGGTCATCGTTTAGGGGTAGCGATGTTATGTATCCCCGGGGTCATTTTGACAATAGCCGGCATGGTATCTTTTGGGAGGGGCGAGAAGAATACATCTGTCTCTTGGGAGACAAGAGTCCGTTCCGATATGGTGCGAGGCAAGGTGTCATGCCAAGATTGCATGCATTGCTATCTAAGACCCACTTCTTTTGGTTGGCAACGGAAGAGTGTTGCGCAAAGACAGAGTCTTCACTTTCAGGGAGTACTGCCCCACAAAAAAGTCTGTGCCCACCCTGAAGCGTCAGGGTGGGTTGTTTCAGAGCGGCTGGGCCTTCTAACCCGGTACGGAAATTGCTTCAAAATCAACAAGAAGGGCAAATGCCCCTTTTTTGAACCCGGGTCGCCTATGTTCTATCATTTCGCGGATGCACCTCCTGTCAAAGGGCTTGGCCTTGGCAATAAAGTTCTCCACCATTTGTGGCGAAAGACTCACTGAGATGTCTTTCGGAAGGTAAGTCCAAGATGAGCTTAAACGCGGCGGCACAGTTCGGGGACAAGAAAGAGGTAAGGCTCCTGCTGGAAAAAGGGGCGGATGTCAACGCCAGAAACATTACTGGCCATACACCATTGCACGCAGCGGCCCTTTGGGGCCGCTTGGAAGTGGGAAAGCTGTTGTTAGTGGCAGGCGCTGATGTCAACGCTAAGGAGGGCATCGGCCAGGAGCCCTTGCACTTGGCGGCCAACCGTGGGCACAATCGGATGGCGGCCCTGCTGCTTGACAGCGGCGCGAATGCCAATGCGAGGGACGAAAACGGCATCACCCCCCTGCACTGGGCCGCTCACAATGGACACAGGGATGTGGCAGAGCTTCTATTGGAGAGCGGCGCCGATGTGAACGCCAGGCACCAGACTGGCTGGCCGCCGCTGTACCTTGCGGCTCACTTCGGCCATAGGGCGGTCGCAAAGCTTCTGTTGGCCAGAGGCGCTGATGTGAACGCGAGGAACAGAGACGCTATCTCGGCGCTGTACATGGCCGCCGACGCGGGGCATAGGGGTATGGTGAAGCTTCTGCTTGCGAGGGGGGCGCATGTCAACGCCAGGGCGAACGATGGCTCCACGCCGCTGGCCATGGCAGCTATGTGGGGGCACAGAAAAGTGGCTGAACTCCTCCATCGGCACGGCGGGACCCTGTAGTAAATAGCCGCTTCCTCGCCTTTGCGAGAGGTTTTTTCTCTCCTGTCTTTTCTCGCCAAGACGCTAAGGCGCTAAGCCCCGTCTCTATCTGATTTCCTTTCCTCCTTCTCGCCTTCGCGCCTTTGCGAGAGGTCTCTTCTCTCTTGTCTTCTCTCGCCAGGACGTTAAGGCGCCAGGCGTCCTCGCGATCTGATTTTCAGTTGCGGTTCATCATTCGGAGTCCTGCAACGCGGGGGAAACAAGCCAAAGGCAACTTCTCTATTACCTGAATGTAGCCGCACCCAGAAGACCTCTGAACTGTTACAAACCTTTTACAGCGCCAGCACTTTTGGCGTGGTACATTTTACCCGAAGCAAAACTCCATATTTTGAATCCGGGTAATAAGGAGGTCAACGATGATGCACTTGAAAAGGCAAGTACGAATCAGTTGCTTGTTTGCGGCTCTTGCACTTTTCGCAGGACATGCCGGAGGGCAAGCTCTCTTCTCGAGCAGACGGCCGTTGGCGTCAAACGTCATCGTACCGCAGACGCGGGCCTTTGGAGTTGGCCGCCGGGCGTCAGTCGAGATCACCGAAGTCAAGGTCGGCGTGGTCATCCTGGAGCAGGCAGCAACCACCAC
Organism: bacterium; assembly: GCA_013203085.1. Lineage (GTDB taxonomy): Bacteria > Auribacterota > JABMQX01 > JABMQX01 > JABMQX01 > JABMQX01. Next base: position 6,111 of record JABMQX010000244.1, read on the forward strand.
GATGGACGTCAGCCTGAGAAACCCCACCGGGCGTGGAACGGAAGCGGAACTCATCGTCCCGGTGCCGCAGGGGGCCGTTGTGCGGGGCTTCACA
>JABMQX010000245.1 GCA_013203085.1 bacterium
CCCAGCGTGCCAACAATGTTTCCTCTGTCATCGCCCAGCGACGAGACGTACCACTGCATGAGTATCTTGTGCCGGTCCTTGGCCAGGATGTGGTTTTCAAAGCCGCTGAGTGCTTTCCCTGTGAAGCCCTTTCTGGCAGCATCCATGACACGCTGTCTTTCCTCGGGGGCTATGAACATATCAATCCAGTTCCCGCCCAGAACCTCTTCTTCAGTGTATCCCGTGAGTTCCTCGGCGAATTTGTTGAACTGCTTGACTCGCAGTTGGTTGTCCAGTGTTATCACGATGGCGGGCACGTTTCCCAGAAGCCCCTCGGTGAAGTTCTTCAATAGATACTCGGCGCGTTTGCGCTCGGTGATGTCCGCGCCATAAAGGTTCACGTATCCGGCCTCTGGCAGCGGCACGACGGAAATCGCGAAGATTTGCTCGCCGTGCTCCACTTCGGTCACTTGCCTTGTGCCGGAAACGAGCACGCTCGCGACCAACTCGCGCCACTCCGGCGGAGCTGCCTGATTGGCGCCGCTGCCCTTGGCCGCCAACAACGGCTCTGCCGTCTTATTCGCGTAGAGCACGGTGCCATCGGCGGCGATGCGCAGCACGGGGGCCGGGTCCTCCGAGGGGAACCTTGCGAGGTCCCTTATTTCCTCTTCCGCCCGGACGCGCTCGGTTATGTCGATTGCGATGCCTTCTATCCGTATTATGTTTCCTGTCTCGTCCTTGATGGGCACGCCATGGTCTCGCAGGTATCGGACCTCGCCTGTGTCTTTGTGGACCACCCTGTACTCGGAAACGTACTCCCTTCTTTCTTTCCACGCTTTGATGTAAGACTCGATAGCCTTGTTTTTGTCGTCAGGATGAATGGATCTTGGCCATGTTGAACAATCCCGATAAAGGTCTTCCGGGGAGTATCCTGTCCACTCTTTCCACCGGTCAGCCATGAAAGTCGTCGTGCCCCTTTCGTCGGGCATGGCAGAGTAAACAGCAACGGGAATGTTCTTGATGAGACTCTCGTACTTTTGCTCGAGCAACCTGGCTTCTTCTGCCAGCTTGCGCTGCTCCGCGGCCCGGCGGATAGGTCTGACGACGAACCGGTAAACCTGCGGTGTCATCAGCACCCCCAGGAAGATAGGATCGATAATGACGTGCCATAGACTGAGCGGCAGCAGCAGATAGAGAATCACGGTGACGACTGCCTCGCACATGAGCACCACCACAAGGATCTTGCCGAGAATCGGAAGTGTTTCTCGCAAGGCGGACTCTCCGTACAATCTGCCGGCGGCATTGTTCATCAGCTAATCTCCGCAGTAGTTCCAGCCCGGCCTCAAGACGGCAGCGGCGTGTCGTCTTTTCGCATGGTTAAACAATCTTCAGGTTGCGGTTGTTTCCGCTTTCACGGTCGCACGTTTGCCGCGGTGCGCTGATGACACAATCCGTTGAAAGCCGCTCATTCTGCTTGCGAACTTCCCAAATCGGCGGGCGCGGGTCCGGGGTCAATCCTTGATACTTGATTCACCGGCGGATTTGCCCTATAATCAGGGTCGCATCTTCGGCATTCTTGAGGAGAACCATGATGCAAGAGGACATCACGATCGGTTTCATCGGGGCAGGCAATATGGCCGCCGCCCTGTCGAAAGGCCTGCTCGCCTCCGGCATGATCAAGCCCGAAAAGATATGCGCTTCCGACGTGGACGACAAGCGCCGCAAGCAGTACGCCCGGGCGACGGGGGCGGAGGTGTTTGCCGACAACACCGCCGTGGCGAGACAGTCCGACGTAATCGTGCTTGCCGTAAAGCCCCAGCAGATGGAGGATGTGCTCTCCGACGTGGGCCCGGCCCTCGAAGAGCGCCACCTCATCATATCGATAGCCGCCGGGATCACAACGGGTTTCGTCGAGAAATTCGTTCGCAACGGCGTGCGCGTGGTCCGTGCGATGCCCAATACTCCGATGCTCGCAGGCGCCGGCGCAGTAGGACTGTGCAAGGGCAAGTGGGCCACGGATGCCGACCTCGACCTCGCCGGGAACATCTTCGAATCGTCGGCGGTTGCGGTGGCGGTAGACGAAAAGGACATGGACGCCGTCACGGCGCTGTCGGGCAGCGGCCCGGCGTACTTTTTCTACCTGGCCGAAGCGATGATCCGCGCAGGAACCGAACTGGGCCTGTCCGACGAGCACGCCGCCGCTCTTGCCCGCCAAACCGCCCTCGGCGCCGGCAAGATGCTTGCCGAAAGCGACGAGAGCCCCGAAGAGCTGAGGAGGCGGGTTACTTCGCCGGGCGGCACCACCCAAGCCGCCATCGAGTGCATGCAACAGGCGCACGTTGCCGATTCCGTTGTCGAAGCCGTCAAGGCCGCCGCACGGAGGTCGAAAGAACTGGGCGAACAGAAATAGTCGGCCCGGAATTCGAATCTTTGTGGATATTCTCTCAAGACCATCGAGGCCCAGCCATTGCCCAACCTGATAGTTGAAAAAGGAAAAGACAAGGGAATGGCAGTCGAGATCAAGGTCGGCCAGGCTGTTACCATCGGGCGCGGTTCGTCCAACTCGATGCACCTCTCCGATATGCTTGCCTCGAGAAACCACTGCCGGGTCGAGGGCCGGCAAGGCGAGTTTTATGTCATCGATGGCGGCAGCCGCAACGGCACATTCCTCAACGGGCGAACCGTTCGCGAGAGCCGGCTCACGCCGGGCGATCAGATCCTCGTGGGCGAAACGCTCATCACCTTGCAGACCGAGCCACCCGCGGTGGATTCTCTCATCGGACGAAACATCGGCGGCCACCGGATTCTTCAACTTCTGGGCAAGGGCGGCATGGGACGTGTGTACAAGGCCCTGCAGCTTTCTCTGGACAGAATCGTGGCGATCAAGATACTCTCCAGGCAGTATGCCGACAACACGGCGTTCATCGAGCGGTTCAAGCGAGAGGCGATGTCGCTGGCTCAACTCAACGATCCAAACATCGTGGCCGTCTTCGACGTGGGCGAGAGCGACGGCTTCCATTATTTCTCGATGGAGCACATGACCGGCGGCAGCATCTCGCGGAAGATCTCGAGCGGCCGCAAGCTTCCGCCGGAGAGGGCCGTGAGGGTCATGATCGATGTCGCTCGCGGCCTGATGTACGCCGAGGGAAAAGGGATCGTGCACCGAGACATCAAGCCTGAGAACATGATGCTCGACGGCCAGGATAACGTCAAGATATGCGACCTGGGCATTGCTCAGAGCGTTAACGAAACGCTTGGCCGCGACAACCAGCGCGGTGTATTCGGCTCGCCCCACTACATCGCGCCCGAGCAGGCCAGGGGCGGGGCCGCCGATCATCGCTCCGACATCTATTCGCTGGGCGCATCCTTTTATCGAATCGTCACCGGCAGGACGATATTCAAGGGGTCGTCGGCGCGCGACATAATCCTCAAGCACATTTACGAGGAGCCGCCGCCCGTAAAACAGCTCGAACCCTCCCTTCCCAACAGCCTGTGCAGGGTCCTCGAGAAAATGATCCGCAAGAATCCCGACGAACGCTGCCAGACCGCAAGAGAAGTGGTCGATGCGCTCGAAGAGGTCGAGCGCAAGATGCGCGGCCCGCGCGTATCGCACGTGAGAATCAGGAGCAAACTCAAGAGCAACCGCGCTACAAGGAAGCGCGCGGCGCGCCTTGTGGCGGCCGGGGCGGCTGCGATAATCCTCGTGATCGTCGGCTACCTGATCGCCGAATACATATGGTAACAAGACCGGCAAGCCGCAGCCGGAGCACACGATGATCGAAATCACACAAGACGCATCAGGCGTGATCATCCCGTTGCGGGTGCAGCCGAAAGCATCGTCCGACAGGATAATGGGCGAGCACAGCGGCAGCCTGAAGGTGGCGGTGAGCGCCCCGCCCGAGAGCGGCAAGGCAAACCAGGCCGTTGTCAAGCTCATCGCCAAGGCGCTCAAGCTTTCGAAAAGCTCGATCACAATCGTGGCGGGGCAAACCTCAAGGGAAAAAAAGATTCACATCAACGGCACAACGGCCCACGCAATCAGAAAAATGCTCGGGATCGCCTGAGTTACCATGATAGAAGGTCATTACCGATCCATAACGAACGAGAATGTGCTTTGATTTTGGCATCGAGCCGCTAAAATATCATGGCCGGTCGGATACGACGTTGATAAGAAATGATACCACAGAGGTGGAGGATACACCAGATGATAAAGGCAGGAATAATCGGGTTGGGTTTCATGGCCCGGGCGCATTTCAACAGGCTGCAGGCCCGGGCCGGCATAAAGGTAACGGCCCTGTGTGACATCGATCCCGAGAAGCTCGCAGGCGGCTGGCTCGAGGTCGAAGGAAACATCGATACGGGTAAGAGCGGCGAAGTCGACCTCTCCGAGTTCGAGATGTACGAAAACGGGCTCGAGCTGATAGAGAAGGCCGGCGTCGACCTCGTGGTCGTCACCACGCCTGGCTATCTGCACAGGAAGCACGCGGTGGCGGCGCTCGAGGCGGGCAAAGACGTGATCTGCGAAAAGCCAATCGCAACCACCCTCGAAGATGCCGACGCAATGGTCGACGCCGCGCAGGCTTCCGGCAAGCTGCTGCTGATCGGCCAGTGCATTCGTTTCTGGCCCGACTGGGCGGCGGCGCGCGAGATAATCCACACCAAGGCATACGGCAGGGTCACGAGCGCCACGTTTCGCCGCATCGGCGGCGCACCGGTGTGGGCGTGGGAAAACTGGTACATGGACGGCCGCCGGAGCGGAGGTGCGATCCTCGACCTGCACGTGCACGACGTCGATTACATCCACAACGTCTTCGGCGTGCCCAAGGAGGTGTCGTCCGTCGGCACCATCGACGCGGTCTGCCATGACGGCGGCATCGATCATGTGATCACGAACTACATCTACCCCGACGGCCCGGTGATAACGGCGCACGGAGGCTGGTACATCGGCACCGCCTTCCCGTTTTCGATGAGCTTTGTGATAAACCTCGAGCGGGCCACACTTCAGTATAACACCGACACCCAAACGCCGCTGACCATCTACCTGCCCGACGGCACCAACCAGCGGCCCGCCATCCCACCCGGCGACGGCTACAGTTGCGAGTTCGAGTACTTCATCGAGTGCGTTATGAAGCGTCTCGAGCCGAAACGCATGCCGCCGATTGAAGCGCGCAACAGCGTGGCCATCGCACTGGCTGAGCGCGAGTCGGTACTCACCGGCCGGCCGACGGCCGTTGTGCCCCGACGATAGGTCCGGCAGGTACACGTCTGCCTGGAACACTGCCGATACCTGCTATTTCTTCAGGTCGAACATCCGCTTGTTTTCTTTCCACCACTTGCTCCATTTGGCGGGGTTTTCGGCGAGGTCCTGGCCGGTGATGCGCCTGAGCGCCGACGATACGGTGCGCCGTTGCGCTTCTTCGGCCTTGGCGAGCGTGGCTATGAGTGGGTCGACGGCACGGGGGTCTCGCAGACGTGCGAGGGCGGATGTGGTTTCCGCCAGGAGTTCCTTGTCTCTGAGCGCTTCGATCAACGGCTCGACCGCGGCGACGTCGCCCAGCCTGGCCAGTCCCCTGGCTGCTTGGACCTTCACGCGATGCTCCCTGTCTTTGAGCAGCGCCACGAAATGTTCAAGCGCTCTTGGATCCTTCAGCATCACCAGGGCTGTCGCGGCGCATTCACGGACCTTCGGGTCGCGGTCCTTGAGCAACGGAACCAGCAGATCCAGCATGCGAGGGCTTTTCAGTTTTGCCGCCTGCCGCGCCGCTTGCTGTTTTACGGTCTGGTCGTTGTCTTTCGTGATCGCGGCTACCAGTGGCTCGGCCGCGCGGGGATCGTTGAGATATCCGAGGGTCTCGGCGGCTGCTTTTCTTACTGCGGGGGCGGGGTCTGTCTGGAGGACCTTGATCAGCGGCTCGACCACGCTGTTGTTCTTCATTCTTGCCATGGCTTTGGCTGCTTCTGTTCGCACTGCTTCGTCTTTGTCTTTCAGCAGCGGGATCATCGGCCCGGCGGCCTTGGTGGTCCGCATCATGCCGAGTGCCGCTGCTGCGGCCGCCCGCACTTGTGCGTCCTTATCCTTGAGGCTCTCGATGAGTGCATCCACCGAACGGCGGTCGGCAACTCTTTGCAGCGCGTAGGCTGCGCCGCGCCGGCGCGCGGGGTCCTTGTCTTTGAGCCCGCCAACGAGGAGGTCGGTCGTGCGCGGATCCGACCGATACCTGGCCAGGGCGGTTGCGGCCCTTGTCATGACATCGGGATCCGCGAGGAGTTTGATCAGCGGCTCGACGGCTCGGGGATCGTTGAGCTTGCCCATGGCCGAAGCAGCCGCCTGGCGCATCTGCACGTCCTTGTGCTCGAGTGCCTTGGCAAGTGGCTCAAACGCGGCCTCGCCGATTCTGCCGAGCGCTTTGCCTGCGGCTGCATATCGGCGCTCGGCCAATATCGAGATCAGAAACGGCACGGCCGCCTCGGCCTGTTCGCCCAGATCGCCGAGTGTTTTTATCGCCGCCAGTTGCGTCTTGTAGTCGGACGAATACAACGCCTCAACGGCCCGCTTCACATCGTCGGGGGTGTTCTGGGCGAGCGTGCCGATGGGCATCTTCGGTTGGGCAAGGCAGGTAGACGTGCCGGCGGTAAAGCAGACGGCTATCATGAATGTGATCATTGCGATGGTCTTTTTCACTGTGGCAACTTCCTTTCCGGTTCTCCTACGGCGCGGATGCTCGCAAGGCTCTTCTCTTGGCTGAATTATACTGTATCTTCGGCAGTTTTTTCACGATTGTGCAGCCATCCGGCCGGCACATCCGGTCGTTCTTACGCGTGGAGGTGTTCGTTCAACCCACCGGGCTTCCACAGGATGCCCATCGTGCTGCGGATGCTAATCAACCGTGGGCCGACCACAGCCCCACAATACGGCCACAGGTTATCCACCGGTTTTCCACAAGAGGGCCGTGCTCTCGCGCATCCACATCTCGTTTGTTCTTGAACGCCGCCGCTGTGGGGAGATCGGCCCCGCCGAGCAGAAGCTGAAAGACCTGAAGACGTACTTCGAGAAGGGGCGAATCTCTGAAGAGAACCGCCTCTCCACGCAAAAAGAGATACTCCGGGGAATGCTCGAACGGTAACAGCGGCCCCCGGACGGTAGAACGGTGCAACTGCGCCGATGCGGATTTCATCGGGCCCGAGCCGCCCTCGTTGACGGTTCGGTCGTCCTGACATCATGCCAGGCAGTCGGCGGCGCTGCCCGCGTCGGCCCGGCGCCGCAGTTTCAGTAGATGATCCTGCGTGCTTCCTCTCCGGCTTGCTTTTCGCGCGCCACTCCGGCCGATTCCCACAGGGGTTTCATGTCTTTGGGCAACTGCGCTTCGACGTCCTCCGCCTCGCCGGGGCTTATGCCTTCCTGCAGCACTCCGAATACTCCGCGAACGACACGCTCTGCCTCGGCGGTGTTCTCGAGGAGGCATTCCTCGCGAATCTTCGCAACAAATTGCTCGCGGTTCCACTTGTGCATCTCGCGCTCGTGGCGCTCCCAGATCGTCTTCAGCCCGGCAGGAAGCTGCGCCTTCAGGTCTTCCGCCTCCTGAAAAGCAAGCCGGGCGCTGAGCATCTCGAGCACTTTCGCCCCGAGAGCCTTCACGCGGTTCATGTCTTCGATTGCGAGGAAGTCCTGCAATCTTTTCCAGAATTCCAGTTCCGTCATTCAGGTCTCCTTCCGTCTGCTTCATTGGCCTGTCCAAACATCTAAACAATTTGGGCGTTCGGAAGGTGCGGCGGCGCGAGCTGTCTTTTCACCGTTGCCGCGGTGCGGTTTTTGGCTGAACCGTGCGCCGGACATGACGACAATAGCGGGATTGCTGAGGATGCCTCGCAGCCCGGCCGAAATGCTGAAAAGAAGCTTGTTAAAACGGCGGTGATCTGTTATAATAACGAAGTTCTGAAGCGAAAAAGTCCGCTGTGCGCCGGCCGCCATCTGGCCCGAACATCTGCTCGATGCGCCGGGAAATGGCCGCAAACCGTGCGGAAACGACCGCTTGAGCCCTTATGCGAGGCGCCGGAGAAATGAGCCCGAGGCGCCCCGACGGGGTGTTTGTCGCTGTTTGGTTTTCTTTTTTCCGTTGATTTTCGGCCCAGGTTGCGGTAAAATGAAGGTTTTCGCGCCAGTGTAGCTCAACGGTAGAGCTTCCGCCTTGTAAGCGGAAGGTTGCGAGTTCGATTCTCGCCACTGGCTCCGACCGCGGTTGTCCCGAGCGGCCGCTCCTGAGTAATCCGTGGTGGGTTTCCCGAGTGGCCAAAGGGACTAGACTGTAAATCTAGTGGCTAAGCCTTCGAAGGTTCGAATCCTTCACCCACCACCAGACGACGCGGGCGTAGCTCAATGGTAGAGCTCCAGCCTTCCAAGCTGGTCATGTGAGTTCGATTCTCATCGCCCGCTCCACTCCTTTATAAAATGGGTGTCTCGCTTCATCCCTTTCAGTTATGTCCTCACCCGGGAAGGAATGTTTTGACTTTACACTGCTTTGTGATATATTGCACGAGTGGATTTTATGGGAGAAGACAGTTGGCATGCCCCATCGGCCACTAACCGCCGGAGGGCCAATGCTTCTTTTGCAACGAACCAGTAAAAAGGAGGAGTCGAAAGCTTGCCCGATGTGACAATTAAATCTCTCCTCGAAGCCGGTGTCCATTTCGGACATCGGACCAGAAGATGGAATCCCAAAATGAAGAGGTTCATATTCGAGGAAAGAAACGGGATTCATATTCTGGACCTTCAGAAGACTATCTCGCAGTTGAACAAGGCAGGCCAGGTCCTGAGAGGCATCGTTCTCCGGGGTGGGTCTGTTCTTTTCGTAGGGACGAAAAAGCAGGCGAAGGAAACGATCTACACGACCTCCACGCGCTGCGGCATGTTTTATGTCAACGAGAGATGGCTCGGTGGGACATTGACAAATAACAAGACGATTCGCAAGTCCATCGGGAGACTGCGGGAGTTGGAAGAAATGTCCCAGGACGGCACGTTCGAGAAGCTGTCGAAGAAGGAAGTGGCTCGCCTCCTGCGACAAAAGGCGAAACTGCATAAGTACCTTGACGGCATCAAGGAAATGAATGGTCTGCCGGACGCTGTTTTCGTGGTGGACGCTCGCAGAGATAAAATCGCCATCGCCGAGTCGAGAAAAATAGGCATCCCTGTGGTGGCGATGGTGGATACTAACTGCGATCCTGATGTGGCTGATTATCCTATCGCTGCCAATGACGATGCCATCAAGTCCGTCTCTCTCATATCCAACGTCCTGGCTGACTACATTGTGGAGGCGCAAAACGAGCTGTACAAGAGTCAGCCGGAGACTGTCCCGGTGAGAAAGAAGCCGGAAGTCGCACCAGCGGCTCAAGTCGCCAGCGAGGGGAAAGCCGCCACCGCCCCACCACGGGACGTCCCCGTTGGTGAGGCTGACGCGAAAAATGGCAGCGTTCCTTCTTCTCCTATCAAATCCGCCGCTGAGCCACCAACAGAGGCGCGACAGGAATTGAAATCGGAGATGGCCTCCGAAGGAAGCTCCGAGTAGAAAGGCATCCAAGAAGATGGAAATTAGCGCATCCCTAGTTAAGGAGTTGAGGCAGAAAACGAACGCAGGAATCATGCAGTGCAAAAGCGCCCTCCAGGAATCGAAGGGCGACATCGAAGCAGCGGTTCAGATTCTCCGCAAGAAAGGCGTGGCCATCGCGGAGAAAAAGGCTCACCGCAAAGTTCCGGGGGGCATCGTCGCCTCGTACATTCATCTGGGAGGGAAGATAGGTGTTCTGGTGGAGGTCAACTGCGAGACCGATTTCGTGGCGCGCAATGAAGTGTTCCGGGCGTTCGTGAAAGACATCACCATGCAGATTGCAGCTATGAACCCGAAGTACATCAGGCGAGAGGATGTCTCTCCGGAAATCATCGAGAAGGAAAAGGAAGAATATCGCTCGGAGATTACCGAAAAACCGCCTGAGATCGTCGAGAAAATCGTTGAGGGGAAAATGAAAAAGTTCTTCTTCTCGACGAAGTGCCTGCTGGACCAACCCTTTGTGAAGGACCCGGACATCACCATCGAGGAGTACCTCAAGCAGAAGATCGGTGAGCTTGGGGAGAACATTGTCATCCGCAGGTTTGTCCGTTACGGCATGGGAGAGGATGACTGACCTGGCAAACACGCATGCTGAGGCTTCCTCGCCGGTTTACAGGAGAATTCTTCTGAAACTCAGCGGCGAGGCTCTGAAGGGGCAGAGAGCTTACGGCATTGACCCGGATGTCTGCGGGCGAATCGCCGAGGAGGCCAAGGAGGTTCGAGACCTCGGCGTGGAAATGGCCATTGTCGTCGGTGGGGGAAATATCTTTCGCGGAGTATCGGCGGCTGCCAAAGGGATGGAAAGGACTACCGCCGATTATGTGGGAATGCTCGCCACCATCATGAACGGAATGGCTTTGCAGCAAGCCCTCGAGAAAGCCGGGATGCTCACCCGCGTGCACAGCGCCATTGAAATAAAGGAGCTTGCGGAGCCCTTCATTCGCAGAAGAGCGATCAAACAGCTCGAAAGCGGGAGCGTCGTCATCTTTGTCGGGGGAACGGGAAACCCTTTCTTTTCCAC
>JABMQX010000246.1 GCA_013203085.1 bacterium
CTCCAGATACAACGCTATTCCTCTTCCTCTGTATTCGAAAAGTGGGAGGAGGCCGGTCCGAGGCATAGGCCAAGAGGTAAGTTACAGGATTGTGGCGGAGCTATCAAGCGGAAATGTCAGGAACGAGACTCAGGCGGCTTGATGTCCGATCCGGCTCGTCGCCCCTGCAGAATTGGAAAATCCCATTTCAATCACGAGAACACCTCCAGGATTTTAGTGTAACCATGTACTATTTTTCGGGGCATGGTCAGGGAGTTTCTTGGCCGAATGCGACGCCACATCGCCGCCAGCGGCCGTCTTGCTTATCGAAACGCGTGAAGGCAGTTCAAACCATCCATTACTTGCTCGGCAACCTGAGAGTTGGTAACATCCAGCGATTTGCGAAGCAGCAAATTGCGCGTAATTTCCTGAGCACAGTTGACGGGGCAGTCTCAAACAACGTGAATGGAGAAGAGATGAGAAAATGGTACTTACAATCGGGATCGCTCTTTGTGTTCTTAACCGTCCTGTTCGCCCTGGAGGGCAGTCCGGCAGAATGCCGCCACGAGAGGTGCGTGCGAGATTCTCAGTCCGGTTCGCGAAAGCACAGTGTCGCCCGCGGCGCAGTAAGCCAAGAAGCAATCAGAACGGCGTACGGCAAAACGCCACTAAGCTTCGAGCTTAACCGGGGCCAGACGGATGCGGAGGTGAGGTTTCTCTCCCGTGGCAACGGTTACACGCTCTTCTTGACCCGGACCGAGGCGGTTTTGGCCCTCAGAAATCGGCAGAACATGAAGCACGCCGAAGAAACGACCACGGCTGAGCGAATCACAGTCTCGACGCGTGTCCTTCGCATGCACCTTCTTGGGACCAACGGGACACCGCGTATGGAAGGCCTGGACATATTATCCGGCAAGAGCCACTACTTCACTGGTAGCGACCCGAAGCAATGGCGCACCAATATCTCCCACTACGCTCGGGTGCGATGCGCGGAGGTTTATCCCGGAATTGATCTTATCTACTACGGCAACGAGGGGCGACTGGAATACGACTTCGTGGTTTCGCCGGGGGCGGACCCGACGGCCATCCGGCTCGGATTCAAAGGTGTGGAGAGGCTCAACCTTGATGACGAAGGCAACCTTATCTTGCCCATGGGAGGTGGTCAAGTTATTCAGCATGCGCCCATCATCTTCCAGGAGGTGAACGGACAAAGACGCAGCGTTTCGGGGGGGTATCTTCTGAAGCGGAACAAGGAGGTGGCATTTCAGGTCGCCAGCTACGACCGCACCAGGCCTCTGGTCATTGATCCGATTCGCGGCTACTCCACCTACTTGGGCGGCAGCGTGATGGACGTGGGCTCGGCCATCGCCGTGGACAGGTGGGGAAACGCTTATGTGACTGGGTACACCTGGTCGACCGACTTCCCGAAAGAAGGTTCGCTCCAAACCCACAAGTCCGAAGAGGATGTCTTCGTCACCAAGCTCAACAGGTATGGCTCCGGGCTAATCTACTCCACGTTCCTCGGCGGGGACGATGTTGACCGGGCTCAGGGCATTGTCTTGGACAGCGGGGGCAACGCCTATGTAACTGGGTACACCAAGTCGACCGACTTCCCCAGGGAGGGACCCTTCCAGGCTTTGAATGGCGGTAAGGAAGATGCTTTCGTGGCCAGGCTAAGTGCTGATGGCTCGTCTCTGATCTACTCCACGTATCTGGGCGGACTCGAAAATGACAGAGGGTCCGCCATAACGGTCGACGCCTCGGGGTGTGCTTATGTGACGGGTTATACGCTGTCCGACAAGTTTCCCGTCGCCCCTTGGATATGTTCGCCCAGAATGGATTGCCCCTATCAGACTGCCAAGGGTGCCAGGGCCGACGTATTCGTGACAAAGTTTGACGCGCAGGGCGGTGACCTTGTTTACTCAACCTACCTGGGAGGCGACAACCAGGACACCGCCGACGCCATCGCCTTGGATGATTCCGGCAGAGCGATTGTGGCAGGCACAACTCTCTCGACGGACTTCCCAACGGAAAACCCCATCCAGGCCTCCAGCGCTGGAGGAATAGACGATGGCTTCGTAACGAAGCTCGACGATAGAGGCCACGCACTCATCTTCTCGACCTACCTGGGAGGCAGTGATCGCGATTCC
>JABMQX010000247.1 GCA_013203085.1 bacterium
CTTTAGACGCCTTCACGGGAAAAGAGATATGGCGTTACACCACCGGCGGCGAAATCTTTTCCACACCAGCTCTGGCGGAAGTTGACGGACAATCTCTCTTGTTCTTCGGCTCGGCGGAAAGAGTTCTGTACGCGCTCGATGCGGCGAGCGGAAACAGGGTCTGGGCATACCAGATTGTTGATTGGCGCTACACGGTCGGCGAGTCCTACGTTTCCTCGCCGGCGGTTTTCTCCATTGGCGAAAGGAAGGTCGTCCTCTTCTGCTGGTGGGCACACGACGCTTCTTTCGCCCAGCCTTTGGAAACGACCAAAGCCCTTCTTCTCGATTGTGCTGACGGTCAGCGGATTTGGCAACGCTCTTTCTCCAAGAGTCAGCCCTCCAGCCCCTGCGTGGCAGTCATTGACGGGCGCCCTCGAATCTTCGTCTCCGCCCGCGACGGCAACGCGTATTGCCTGGACGGAGAGACAGGACAGCCTCTCTGGAAGCATACCGGACGCGGAGAGATCGTCGGCTCCCCAGCCTGCGCGACCGATCTCAGTCCTCCCCTTGTCTTCGTCGGCTCGCGTTACGGGGATCTGTGCGCCCTCGACGCAAGGGATGGCTCGCAAATCTGGGTCTTCAAGGCGGGCCATTGGATTGATTCGTCCCCGGCGGTAGTCCAGATGGAGGGAAAGTCCTTTGTCATCTTTGGCAGCCACGACCAAGCAGTGTACTGTCTCAACGCTCGCACTCGCCGCGTTCGCTGGACATTCTACACGAAAGGGGACGTTTACTCCTCGCCCGCCGTCTTCCACGCCGGATCAAGGACACTCCTGGCCATCACCTCCGGGGACGATTATCTCTATCTACTTGACGCGTGGTCAGGGCGAGAACTGCAACGTTACCGCCCCGGCAGGTTTCTATGGGGATACAGGATAGTCGGCGATTCCATCTGGTCAAGCCCCGTGGCTGCCAGCCTCAACGGGCAGTGGATGGTCTTCGCTCCTTTCTACGATGGACAAGTGCACGCATATAGCCTCAGCGAAAGGAAGGAGATGCTGAAACCTCGCTCCTCTTACGGCGAGATAATGCTATTGAAAGCGGCTTTGACTGCCCTCGGCACATTGATCATCATCGTCATATTGCTCCGCTTCACTTCTCGATAGAATTCCCTCCCCGGATAGCAATCCCTTCCCTCGCCGCACTTAGAGGATCGTCTTGTCAACCACAAAGGCACAAAGACAGCGACGGAGATACGCCCTCGCGTTCTTGGTGCCTTTGTGTCTTTGTGGTGAGGCCGCCGATGCGCGCGAGCACGCTATACCTTTTCTGGTATCACGAACGGGTGACGATAATCGCGTTTGAGCAGTTTGTTAGCTTCCGCGTCTCCGGGGAAGGTTTCGGTTTTGGGATCGAAGACTAAGCTCCGCCCTAAGCGATAGGCGATATTTCCTAAGTCGCAAAGAGCTGCCGAAAGGTGTCCTTCGAGGACGTCGGCGTTGAGGTCCTCGACTCTGCGGCTTCGCACTGCGTCAATCCAGTTCTGGAAATGACTTCCCTTACCGTTTCCGCCGACCGGGCCGAGCTCAATCTGGTCCTTGGGGCGGCCTCGATAAGGTTTCCCGCCGAAACCAAACTTCGCAGTCGTGCCAGCCATGTACCCCTCGGAACCGTAGAAGAGGTTGCCAATCTTTACGCCATCTTCGTCGTTAGTGAAGCGCCCTCGCGTCTCGAAGACCAACAGCGTGCCATCATCGTAAGTGTACGTGCAGATTTCCGTATTCGGCGTTTGACCCTGGTCGCGGTCAACGCGATTGCCTTCGAGGTCCTTCACGTCCACATAGCCGAATCGCCCGCCCGCCGCTGTTATCTTCACGGGCAAGCCTTTATTCAGTCCCCACCGGGCAATGTCCATCTGGTGAACGCCCTGATTGCCCATGTCTCCATTGCCGAAATCCCAGAACCAATGCCAGTTGTAGTGGACAAGGTTGCCGTTGTAGGGCTGCAACGGAGCCGGACCTAACCAGAGATCGTAATGAAGCTTGTCAGGAACAGGCTCGTTCGGCCTGAACCCGATGGAGTGCCGAGGCTTGTAGCAAAGCCCTCGCGACATGTAGAGTTTCCCTATCTCTCCGGCATGCAACCGGGCGACGGCGCTCCGC
>JABMQX010000248.1 GCA_013203085.1 bacterium
CCGGCTTCAACCACCGCTACAAGCGCCATGGTACCACAACCCTTTTTGCCGCATTGGAGGTGGCCACGGGTGTGGTCAAGGCGGGGCACTTCCATCGCCGTCGGCGTCGTGATTTTCTTGCCTTCATGAACGAAGTCGTGGCGTCCTATCCCGATAGCGAAATCCATGTCATCGTCGACAACCTCAACATCCACAAGCCCAGAAACGACCGTTGGTTATCCAGACACAAAAACATCCACTTTCACTACACGCCCACAAACGCATCGTGGCTGAATCAAATCGAGATCTGGTTCAGCATCCTCAGCCGAAGGGTGGTCAAAAACGGAAGCTTCACCTCCCCCAGGCAGCTGCGAGATGCCATCGACCGTTTTCTCAGCGCCTACAACAAGGACGCGCAAACCTTCCGCTGGGTGAAAAAACAAGTACATCAAAAGAGCCTGAAACCGTCATACGCTTATTTACGCCACTAAGTACTAGGCGCCCCGCGCGTCTCCTCATTGACGAAGAAGACCTCCGCGAATACATCACCAAATGGAAGAAGGGAAACGCAAAAAGTGTGACGGTTTCGGTGAATTTTGGTGGATTCTGAGGCTTTGAAGGCCTTTATGATGTGCGTGCTAAGAAACGGTGATTTTGTAAGTTACGACTTATAAGGAAATGACGAATTCTGCTTACATTGTTCTGAAAATCCGCGTGTCAACGGTTCGACTCCGTTTCCCGGCATGTTTCTCTCTCCTGCGAACAAGCAGGTTCCATATCCATCAAGGCCAGGACCGCATTCCGAAAACCATCTGCGAGTTCTGCACTATGGGAACTCGGCGCATGTGTCGGAGAATATCGCATACAGGAAGAGTCGGTCGTCCTGTCTCCGGGAACGCTCAGCGGGGCGCCTTGTGAAGGTCGGATCACTTCCCAGCATCACCGTCGGCGAGATCAGTCTGCAACCCATCTCCGCCAGTACTCCACAGACCTCTTGAGGTCGTCGAGAATCGTTTCCTCCGTTATTCCAAGAGAATGGAAAATCTCGAACATGAGGTAGTTCATTTTAGAGCCTGACTTCTCAATCGCCTCGAGGACTCGCTCGGGATGGATGATGCCAACCCGGTTGTGCTCGTCCGTGAAAGGCCAATGGTGACTCGCCTTACCGTCCGTTTGCTGGATATGAATTACTGGAGAAACGTGGGCGAATTTCTCCAGCCAGAGGTATGGGTCAAGGTCCTCCTCAGAATGAGGGTAGTGGAGATTGCACATGTGCCCCACGTCCACGGTCAGATAGATCGGGACAGCCGCCCCGTCGTTCACTCGCTGGTAAATGTCCTCCGCTTCAGCAATGGTGTGAGGGGCCTCGTTGGGCGTGTACATTTGCTCCCACAAAAGGAATTTCAGCCGATGCTTTTTGGCGTCGTGAGATAAGGAGCGGAAGGAGGCAATAACATCATCTATTTTCTCCGCCCGTCGTTTCGGGTCGAGGCAGTCGGCATGGACTATGGTGTCGAAATGCCCTCCGAGACCACCGGCGCCCATCGCGTCAGCCAGACGTATAGCCTCCCGACACCATTTCATCCCGTTGTCGCGAACCGCTGGCTCAGGGTGTGATAGGAGGTTCAGGCAGTGCGTAATCAAGCCGGTGTAATAATCAACGAGCGTTATGCCGCGGCTCTCGAAGGCCTCTCTGGTTTTCTCCGCGATGCGGGAACGAACTGGTTCGGGCACGAAGAAGGGGTCCAAGAGGTCTGATGAAAACTCCGCGAACTTCAGCCCCAACTGTTCGTCTATGATGCTCGCCCATTCTTCGGGCTCGGTCCACCGCTTTCGCAGGAAACACATGTTAATTGCGAGAACTGTCTTTGCCACCTCTTCCTCCTTTCAATCGTGTGAATCCTGTCAAGAATCTTTGCGACAGGATAACAGGATGGACAACATCACGGCTTCCGAGCCGAACTCAGGCTATAAGGCTTTGCCGTGAGGTGTCAAGTCAGATTTGGCGATTCGCTCGTTGGCGGCAGTCTCTTCAAACCTGTGAATCCTCTCAAGAATCTTCCCGACAGGATGACAGGATGGACAACATCACAGTCGCAGCCACGTCCTCGGAAAGGGGAAGCTTGATGGAATCTGTGCTTCGGCGTATGATCGGGCTGAGTGATGGCAGGTTGGCTCAGAACAGGAATTGTGGCAGGCGGAGCTTTCCGGGTAACAATTCCTCCCCGTTGTTGGGCGAACTGCCGCTGGTGCGAGGATGCTCGCTCGTGAAAAAAGGCTGAGACAGAAAGGTTGAAGATGGAAAGGAAGCAAAAAGATCCTTACGCTTTCGATGATGCGGAGATCAAGGAGCCGCCGAAAGGATTGTGGGCAAGCCTGAGGTTCTTGGGTCCGGGGCTGGTTCTGTCCGCTTCGGTCGTAGGTTCGGGAGAGCTTATTGCTACGACGGTTCTTGGAGCGAAGGCAGGGTTTGTGACACTCTGGGTGATCTTGGTGAGCTGTTTGGTGAAAGTGGTGCTTCAGCTCGAGTTCGGCAAGCACGCAATAAGCACCGGCGAGCCGACGATGGTTGCCCTGGACAGTCTGCCCGGTCCGAGGTTCAAGGTGAGCTGGGCGATCTGGGCCTGGCTTGGAATCTATATCGTCAAGTTCATACAGGAAGGCGGCGTGTTGGGCGGAGTGGTGCTGGCTTTGCGAATCGCTTTTCCGGGGTTGCAGGACGCATGGTGGGCTTTGATCGTGGCGGTTTCGGTATCGCTTCTGGTTTTTCGAGGGTATTATGTTTTCATCCAGGGTGCAGCGGTAGTCATGACCGCCTTGTTCACCCTCCTCACCCTTGCCTGCGTCGTGTTCCTCCAGTTCACTCCTTACGCGTTCTCCCTGGCGGACGTCGGTTCAGGGTTGAGCTTTCGCCTGCCGGCAGCGGCTGTGATAGTGGCTATCGGCGCTTTCGGGATCACCGGCATTGGCGGCGACGAGATCATGCATTATGTGTACTGGTGCCTTGAGAAAGGATACGCACGCTTCACGGGGGCCCGGCGAGAAGGGGAAGAATGGGTTCGCCGCGCAAAGGGCTGGATCAGAGTCATGCACAGGGATGCCGTCCTTTCGATGGTCGTGTACACGATAGTCACGGCGGCCTTTTACCTTTTGGGGGCGGCAGTTCTCCACGGGCAGGGGGAGGTTCCGCAGGGGCATGGGGCCGTCGAGACCCTCTCAAGGATGTACACGGAGTCCCTTGGCGGTTGGGCGAAAGGGGTTTTTCTGGCTGGAGCGGTGGTCGTGCTCTTCTCGACTCTATTCGCGGCTCTGGCGGCATGGTCGCGGCAGTTCGCAGACACAGCGGGTCGGTTAGGCATCATTGATTTCTTCAATCCACGTCATAGGCGGCTTTTCATCGCTGTGTTCGCGTGGATCAGTCCGATAATCTGGTGTGTTCTGTTCCTGGCCATCAGAGCTCCGGTACTGATGATTCTCTTGGGCGGCGTCGGCACCTCGATCATGCTTTTGCTGGTAGTTTACGCGGCGGTTTATTTTCGCCATAAGCGGCTTCCCGTCGAGTTGAAGCCGTCGAAAGCGTACGACCTGTGGCTGTGGCTGAGCGTGCTGGCCATTGTGGCTCTGGGCATCTACGGCCTCTACCAGCAGTTCATAGGCAAGAGCTGAGTTGGGGGGGACAGATAGCATCCAGGTCGCCCACGAAGACATCGTCGGAGGAAACATGGCGATTTGGCAGTGAACAACGGGTCAGTTCGTAGCGACGGTCCGAAGTTCAATGCGTATGAGAGGGCGGTCAGCCGACGGAGAAAGGCTTGATGGCTGCTTTTAAGGTCAGCATTTCGTTGGCTGCGGCGGGGCATGCTTTTGCCGCTACCGCG
>JABMQX010000249.1 GCA_013203085.1 bacterium
GCGTTCAGGCTTCTCCAGGCGGCGAGGGAGCTGAGCATGCCCCCGCAAGAGCTTTCTCTCAAGACAGTTCTTCTTACGGGGGAACCGTGGCCCGAGAATGTCCGCGAGAGAATCGAGCAGGGTTTTCACGTGGAGGCTTTCGACGCTTACGCTGTCAGCGAGGTGATGGGCCCCGGCATCTCCTATGAATGCGAGGAGAAAAAGGGCCTGCACATTTCTGAAGACCATTTCATCCCCGAGATTGTTGATCCGCACACCGGCGAGGTTCTCCCTGATGGAGAGGTGGGAGAGTTGGTGCTGACGACGATCACCAAGGAAGCCTTCCCCCTACTCCGGTTCCGAACGGGGGACTTGACGGCTCTCGACCGTACACCCTGCCCTTGCGGGCGAACTACGGCAAGGATGAGGAAGGTCGCGGGGCGGGTTGATGACGCCGTTTTCGTGCAGGGAAGAAGCATTCTCCCGTCGCAGGTGAAGCAGATATTGCGAAGCGCGGAAGGCATCGTGCCCCGCTTCCAGATCGTTGTGGACAAATCGGGGACCGCCGAGGAGCTGCTCGTGAGGGTCGAGATGGATAAGAGAATCTTCTCCGATGAGATGAGGGTTCTCACGGAACTGAAGAGGAAGGTCGAGCGGAAAATGGAGGAACTTCTGGGCGTTGTAGCTACCGTGGCGCTCGTGGAGCCAAGGTCTCTGGAGAGCAACGACGCAAAGATAAAGGTCATTCAGCCCAACGGACAAAGCGAGGAGGAAGGGAGGTGATCGAGAAGAGATTGTCGCAAGGCACCCAGACTGGGCGGGGGAAGAGTGAAGAAACAGAAAACGGAAGTCTCGGAGAAACAAGGGAGGGGGAGTGATGAAAAGAATCTGCATAGGCATGACGGCGCTTGTGCTTACGGCAATGCTCGTCGTAACAGGATGCAAGAAGGAGAAGGAGGAGGAGCTGGCATTGGCTCCCTACAAAGTTGGCGCGGTGTTCGCGGTGACAGGTCCCGCATCATGGCTGGGCGAGCCGGAGAAGAATACCGCCGAGATGATCGCAAAGCAGATCAACGACGCCGGAGGCATCAACGGCCATCCCCTCGAACTCATCGTGGAGGATACCACCGGCGAGGAAACAGCCACCGTCAACGCCATGAAAAAGCTTGTTGACAAAGACGGGGTTTGCGCGGTCATCGGCCCCAGTCGAAGCGGCACGAGCATGGCCATTATAAACATCGCCGAGGATAAGAAAGTTCCGCTCGTGTCCTGCGCGGCGGCGGCGGCCATAGTCGTACCCGTCAAAAAATGGGTATTCAAGGTCCCCCAGATGGACAGCGATTGTGTCAGAAGAATCTACGACTATATGAAGGAAAAAGGCTGGACCAAGGCAGCGATTATCACCGGCACAACGGGCTTCGGGGCAGCGGGCCGCGACCAGCTTATCAAGCTGGCGAAGGAGTACAACATGGAGATTGTCGCGGACGAGACGTACGGCCCAAAGGACACCGATATGACGGTGCAGCTCACGAAGATCAAAGCCGCCAACGCCCAGGCGCTCATCAATTGGTCCATCGTGCCCGGGCAGTCAACTGTTATCAAGAACGCCCGCCAGTTGGGTCTGACCATCCCCTTGTTCCAGAGCCACGGATTCGGCAACATCGAATACGTGAAGGCAGCAGGCGCCGCAGCGGAAGGAGTCCTTTTCCCGGCGGGGGCGCTGTTGGGCCCGGAGGGCCTCCCCGATGATGACCCTCAGAAGAAACTCCTGTTACAGTATAAGAACGATTACGAGACGAAGTACAGCGACGCCGTCAGCACCTTCGGCGGCCACGCCTACGACGCTCTGACGCTGGTCGTCAAAGCCCTCAAAGCTGTGGGAGACGATAGAGCCAAGATACGCGACCACATCGAGAACACAACGGGCTTCGTGGGAACGGCGGGCGTGTTCAACTACTCGCCCCAAGACCACTGCGGGCTGGATAAGACCGCCTTCGTGATGTACACCGTCAAAGCAGGGAAGTTCGTGCCGGTGGAGGAATGACACCGTTTTCCCCAAGGACAAAGCCAAACCGTTTGAGGCGGTTTGGCTTTGTCGCCAATTGAGCCGCAGGGCAAAAGGAACTGTCACGCAAGAGACCACAGAGTCGAAGAAGAGATTCATTCACCGCCGATGGAACTCAGCACAATACTCCAGTACGCATTTGCCGGCATAAAGATTGGCAGCATCTACGCGATGGTGGCGCTGGGCTTCAACATCATTTACAACACCACCGGCATCATCAACTTGGCCCAGGGCGAGTTCGTCATGCTTGGGGGGATGTTCACGGTAACGCTGGCGAAGCTGATGCCCCTGGGCTTGGCTTTTCCGATAGCGGTTCTGGCGGTGGCCATCGTCGGCTGCCTCTTCGAGAGGGCGGCAATCTGGCCGGCAAGACGCTCCTCGGTGATCACACTGATCATGATAACCATCGGCGGGTCATTCCTTCTCAAAGGCGCGGCGATGCAGGTTTGGGGAAAGAATTCTTTCCCCCTTCGCCCCTTTTCCTCCGAGAAACCGATAAACATCCTCGGGGCGTGGGTTCAACCGCAGGTTTTCTGGATCATCGGCGTGCTGGCGGTCGTGATGATTCTTCTCACGCTCTTTTTCAGATTCACGCTGACCGGCAAAGCGATGAGAGCCTGTGCCGCCAACAGAGCAGCCGCCACCCTCTCAGGGATAAGCGTGGACCGCATGGTGCTGTTGTCATTCGCCCTGAGCGCGGGGATTGGCGCGATCGCCGGCATCGTCATAACGCCGGTAACTTTAGTTGATTACGGATGTGGGAGCATGTACGCTCTCAAGGGGTTCGCCGCCGCTGTTCTGGGGGGACTCGGAGTTTCCGCCGGAGCTGTGGTCGGCGGATTGACTATTGGGCTTATGGAATGTTTCGGAGCGGCGCTTCCTTTTCAGGGAGCGTCCAGTTACAAAGATGGGTTTGCACTGCTGATTCTGTTCGTTTTCCTGTGCGCAAAGCCGAGCGGAATTCTCGGTAGAGCCGCCATCTCGGAGCTAAAGAAGTTCTAAACCATGGGCAAAAAGAACCTGTTCGGGCTGGCATCGCTTGTCGTGGTGCTCCTGGTAGTGCCCCACCTTCTGGGAAACCCATACTATCTTGGGGTGCTGGTCTGGTGCGGAATTTACGGGTTAGTCTGCATGGGGCTGAGTCTGTTCATGGGATATTGCGGGCAGATTTCCCTCGGCCACGCCGGGTTCTGCGCGCTGGGAGCGTACATCTCCGGCATCCTGACCACGCGATTTGGATTCTCGCCGTGGCCCGCCCTTGGAGTGGCGATGCTCGCAAGTCTTCTGGTGGCTTTCGTCGTGGGCTTGCCAACTCTGCGGCTCAAAGGCCACTACCTCGCCATGGCGACACTCGGCTTCGGCATGATCATTTTCGTTGCTGCGGGAGGCGACCCCTTCGGTCTGACGGGCGGTCCCTCCGGTTTCTGGGGCATACCAAAGCTGTCGGTATTCGGAGTAGTTCTCGACTCGGAGGTCAAATGGTACTACTTCGTCTGGGCGGTTGTGCTGGTGTGCCTGGTTGCTTTGCTCAACATCGTTCATTCGCGGGTGGGCAGGGCATTGAGGTCAATCCACGGCGGGGAGCCAGCCGCCAAGGCAATGGGAGTCCACACGGCGAGATATAAAACTCAAACGTTTCTCCTGAGCGCGGCCCTCGGTTCGTTGGCCGGAAGCTTCTACGCCCATTATGTGGGCTTCGTCAACCCTCACCCCTTCGGGCTGAACTTCTCGATCCATCTTCTCACAATGGTAGTTGTTGGGGGGATGACGAATCTCTGGGGCGCCATCGCGGGGACGGCGCTTCTGACCATTCTCACAAGGTATTTTCGGGTTTTCATGGATTGGGGAGTGTTTTTCGACGGCTTCATCCTCGTCATCATCATGCTTGTATTTCCAGAGGGGCTTTTCGTGGGAGCGGCGAGAAGGCTCGGCGGATTCGTGTCCCGAAAGCGCTCGACAGGCGTTCCGGGGCAAGCAAGCCGGCAGGCCGCTGGAGGAGGGTGAAGAGAGCAAGAAGGTAGGGACTGATTTGGACAATATCTTACGAGTCGAATCTTTACGAAAGAACTTCGGGGGGGTGGTGGCTCTCGATGGCCTCACCTTCGAGGTTCAGAAGGGGGCGATTAAGTCCATCATCGGTCCGAATGGCGCGGGCAAAACGACCCTTTTCAACATCATCAGCGGCATGTACCGGCCAAGCTCCGGCGGAGTGTGGTTTCTCGGGGAGAGCATTACCGGTTCACCGCCTTACGTCACCGCGAAGAGGGGAATATCTCGCACATTCCAGAACCTCCAACTCTTCGCCAATATGACCGTCCGGGAAAACGTCATGGTGGGAAGGCACTGCCGAACGAAAACGGGTTTTCTGCGGTCAGCTCTCAGACTGCCCGGGGCGGCCAAGGAGGAAAAACGGACAGCCGCCGAGGCGATGGACATTCTCCGCTTCGTCGGCCTCGAGGAGAGCGCGCAGCGTGGCGCGTCCACTCTTCCCTTCGGCAAACAGCGGGTCGTGGAAATGGCCAGAGCCCTCGCCACCGATCCCAAACTGCTCCTTTTGGACGAGCCTGCGTCCGGTCTCAACTTGCGGGAAACCGAGGAAATCGGGAGACTCATCCAGAAAATCAGAGACACCGGCAAGACCATCATTGTCGTCGAGCACGATATGTCGCTGGTGATGGCGATTTCGGAGGAAGTCCTCGTCCTCGATCACGGCAGAAGAATCGCCGAGGGTCCGCCTCGCTCCATCCAGAAACATCCCGAAGTGCTGAGAGTTTACCTCGGAGAAGAAATTCCCCATGCTCAAAGTCCAGAATCTTAGAACATCTTACGGAAACCTGGAAGTCCTCCGCAACGTGTCGCTGCACGTGGACGCCGGCGAGATCGTCGTCCTCATTGGAGCCAACGGCGCCGGCAAATCCACGCTGCTGAACACCATTGCGGGACTCCTACGCCCCCGGGGGGGCAAAATCATCTTCCTCGGCGAGGAAATCCAATCTCTCCGCGCCTGCAAGACAGTCTTCCGAGGCATATCGCTCGTGCCGGAAGGGCGGCAGCTCTTCGCGCCGATGAGCGTCCTGGACAATTTGATTCTCGGCGCCTATTCCGTCAGGCGGACGTCTCCAGCCCGCAGCGGTAAGACGAGCAACAATCGTCCCCGACACGCGACGAAATCCCAACTCGAAGAAATCTGGGAGCTTTTTCCGATCCTCCACGAGAGACGAAGTCAGCCCGCCGGCACTCTCAGCGGTGGCGAACAACAGATGCTCGCCGTCGGAAGGGCCCTGATGTCGAGGCCGAAGCTCCTCCTGCTCGACGAGCCTTCGATGGGACTCGCACCGATCATCGCCCGCGAGATTTTCACGGCTATCAAAAGGCTGCGGGATGCCGGCACGACCATCCTCCTCGTCGAGCAGAACGCTACCGCTGCCCTCTCCATAGCCAAC